>NZ_VKHP01000039.1 GCF_010811875.1 Bradyrhizobium uaiense | reverse complement strand
GCCGGCGCGCCAGTCGATCGCATTGCAGTAGCGGCGCTGATAGAGCGTGCCGAGCGTGATCGAGATCAGTGAGACGCCGGAGGCGAGCCAGCCCCACCCCGCCTCACCCGTCATCGGCCGGTTGTGCAGGATCAGCACGACGCCGGCGAGGCCGAGCACCAGCCCGCCCCATTGCAGCGGCGTGACGCGCTCACCAAGCCAGCGGTTGGCGATGGTCGAGGTCAGGATCGGCTGCAGGCCCGGGATCAACGCCGAGAGCCCGGCCGGAATCGAATGTGCGATCGCAATTGCGGTTCCGCCGAGATAGAAGCCGTGCACCAGGATGCCGGCCACCGCGCTGTGGAAGACGCCTGTCCGGTCCGGCCATTTCGGCCGCGCGACCACGGCGATCACCGTCATCACCACCACGACGAACGCCATCCGGATCGCCAGATAGGTCAGCGGCTCCGCATTGTTGATGACGTATTTGGTGCCGATGAATCCCGTGCTCCACAGCACGACAAAGATCGCCGGCGCCAGACGAGCGGCAGTTTCCTCGAAGCTCTTGTTCATTGCAGGTCGTCATTGCCCGAAGACGAGGCAGTCGGCAATCGTGAATCTTGTTGGAATCGCCGCCAAAACTGTCGTCCCTGCGAAAAGTGTTCGTGTCGCCGGATCAGCAGGGTCGGAGCATCGGTAACGAACTGATCAAGCGAACCATCGCGCACGCCGAGACATCAGGCGCGTCCAACAGGGTGCTCATCACCTTCAGCTTCAACACGGTGTCGCAGGGGCTCTACATCCGTCACGGCCTGCTTCCGCGATTTCCGATCTACAATGTCAGTGCATCGCGCGAGCAGGTGATCGGCCATTTGCACGGTCCACGATACGACGTCACGCCGCTCAGGCCGGAGGCCTCGACCCTGCGCCGCCTTGCGCAAGCGGACGAGCGGATCCTTGGGGTCTCACGCGAAAAGCATCATCGCTATCTGATCAATGACGGCGCCGCGACCGGGTTCAATCTCCTCGATGGAAACGACTGGATCGGCTACGCCTACGTGGACGCCGGCGGTCATATCGGGCCGCTCGCAGTCACGGAGCCGCACGCGGTCGCTCCCGCTTTGAGAACAGCGCTCTACCTGGCGGCCGAGAGCGATGCCTCACGGATATCGGCATTCCTGCCCGGTGCTAGCAAGGCGGCGCTTGATACTACGATGGCGCTGCGAATGCGGATCAAGTGTCCGATGCTGCTGATGTCGTCGTGAGAATTTGGCAACTGGGCCCAGTATCTGCCGCGCAACCCGGGCTTCATGTGACCGACGCGGGTCTCGGTTCGACCACAGCGCTGACCGTCACTTGAGGTGATATTTCCGGCCGTTCGTGTTCGGGTTGGTATTGTCGCTCGTCGAGAGCAGCAACACCGGGCCGAAGAAGCTCTTGCTGTCCCGGAAGAGCTGGAATCGGCCGCCGCCTTTGGTGGCGATCTCCTCCCGGTCGCTATTTGCCGGGCCGAGCAGCTTGTCATCTTCATACAATCGAGCAGCGTTGAGCTCGCCGTTCAGGTACTTGACGGGAATTTGGTACGCATATCCCTGCAACCAGTAGAAGCTGCCGCGGAGCAGGTCTCTGTCGATCGGACTCGGAGGAAGCGCATAAAGGAATGCACTCGACGCCAACGCAAAGAGCGTCGTTCCGATCACGATGCGGGTATTGGCAGATATGCTCAACGACACTTCCCCGGGCTGTTGCCTTGCCAAGCCAGCTTTCTGTAACCCGCGTCCCCCTCGCATACAACCGACGGGCATCAGATCGTGGCGCGTCCGGCGAAGTTGCCAAGGCCTGCCATCAGCACTGCCGCACCGGCACAACATGCCGGCGCAACCTCCCGCCCCCGGTCGCACGATGGGCAAATCCGGCGAGCGGCAATACCCGGGCGCCTGAGGCGCTGCCTCGCAAATGCGTGATCAGGTACCACCATTGGTTGCCTTCATTTGGGCACTGATCGGGAACAGGCTGCCGGCCGGAAGCAAAGGCGGCCGCCGCAGGGGGTGCCTGCAATTGACCTATCGATCCCACAGCAACTGGCAGGACGTGGATCTGCGCAATCTGGTCCGGGTCATCTCGGCCTGTACCCTCGGGCTTTGGGCATTCGCGGCCGGCCTCCTGATCGGGACCTTCCTGCTTTCATGATTGGCTGGCGGACACGCCGTCCGCCCTATCCGCCGCTCAGATGATGTGCGGCGACGAACAAGGCCAGCGCGCTCAGCACCAACGCCGACGTGGCGCCGGCAACGCTGCGCGCGAGTTCAGCCTTCGAAAGATTGGATCTGGTTGCCATCGCAGTCTCCCGTGCGCGCGAGCTGAGACGCGGCCGTCAGGCTCGCTTACCGGGATAATCGCACCATGTGGATGAACGGTTCATGAGTGACGCGAACGACCCATTCCAGGCCGGCAGCATCCAGGGCGACCGCGTGAATTTCGGCAATGTCGGGGCGGCCGGCCGGCGCTCAGCCCGTTCTGATCGCAGCTCGCCGGCGCACAAGCGACCTGGCGCCCTACCACTCTTCCGGACAGGGATCGACGATCTTCCAGAGATCGATGCCGTTCTTGATCTTCTTCATCTCGGTGGTGAGCCCGCCATTGCGGCGGATCCAGTCCTTCACCGTGTCGGGATAGTAGGACATCAGGTCGGAGGTGCCCTCGAGGCTGGTGACCTTGATTCCGAAGGTGAAGGCCTTGTCGTAATAGGCCTGGTGGAAGCCGATGCTGGCCTTCGGCGTCACGCAGATCTTGTTCAACGGCACGATGCCGAACACCAGCGTGCAGGCCGAGTTGCAGATGCCGTCGATCACGACGCGCTCGCGGCGGTCGCGGATCTGCTTGTACTTGGCCTTGTACTCCTCGACATACCCGCCATGGTCGCGCGTGATGTGCAGCACGGCTCGTGCCGGCGTGACCGCCAGAACCGAGAGCAGCAAGGCGACAAGGGGCGTGATGCGCATGAAATGTTCTAAACCGAGGGAAAGGCGGCCCGGGCGGACCTGACCCCAAGACTCTGGCCGGACTGTGTTGGCAATCCGTTAAGCATCCTCAAAAAGGCAAAATTTGGCGCGCTGTGGCTGATTTCCCGCAGCTTTCGGCCCTATTCCGGGTTAAATGAACTGCTAAAGGCTTTGGATCGGCTGGACAGGCCGATTCCAGCGCGAATGCCCGGAGGCCGCCAATGACCAAGACCAAGCTTTTCGCCGCCCTCGCCGTGACTGTTTCCCTCGCCGTTCCGGCCCTCTCCCCGGCGGCCGCGGCCGATCTCTCGGCCAGTCCGCGCCACCACCGGCATCACCACCACGCTCATTGGGGCCTGCCCTACCACATCAGCTACCTGCACAATTATGGCCCGGGCCTGGCCGCCGGCAGCTTCGCCTATTACGACGGCCCCTCCTCCAACAAATGCTACCAGAGCGCGGCCGCCTATATCGGCCAGGACCACCGCCGGCACCCCTGCTTCTGAGGTCAGCGACAGGCCGGCAGGACACCGCGCCGTCTGTGCTGGCCCCGGTCGGCCAAGTCTGATAATCGACCCGCAACGCGCTCGTAGCTCAGCTGGATAGAGCATCGGATTTCGATTCCGAGGGTCGGGAGTTCGAATCTCTCCGAGCGCGCCAGCGTTTTCATCGATCGTACAATAGCTTAGGACGAACTGGTTTCGTTCTGGATGATCGTTTCGTGTTGCGAGCAAGCTTAACGCTGCGAGCAAAATCAAGACATTCCAACCGCTTCAACTCACTCCGCGCAACAAGGCGGTTTGGCGTTTGTTCTGAACTGCGATGTGCAAAATGAGGAGCGACCCCCGACGCGCCGAGGTCGCCATTCTGTCAACTCCCGACCGGGTGGGGTGTAAGGATCGGGAGCCGACAGACTACTTCCGATACCGCTGCTCATTCCGCCCCTAAGCAACGCCATCAAGGGTTACTCCCGCCCAGCCTGCCGGAAAACGATATCCATTCGCCGTCTGTCGAGGGCTAGCCGAGCGAGGCCGTTAGCAAATCAGCAAGCAGGTCGGCGCAGGGTTCTCGGAGGGACGGGACCGGTTTGGGGAACGTCTTACGGTCTCCGTTTCGGAGGAGCTGGCGTACGGGCCCTGGCGCCGGCTCCTCTTTCTTAAAATCTGTGTATGTGCCTCAAGCGCAATATATTCGGGCCGCTCGTCCCGGTCCTCATTGGGCATCGAAAGACGCTTCGAGGTCCTCGTCCGCCTCTTGACCCCGCGACTACCCTTTAGACGGATCGGGCCGCGGTGCTGGTGTTTTGCGTCGGCTGCCAACACCACAACGGCCGGCTGAAGCCTTCCGACCTTCCCGACGGAGACTGGTACGACATCTCGGCGCACCTCAAATGCGTTTCCTGCGGCAAGCTTCGTGAGCCGATACTCGGCCGGACGGGGCGAGGTAATCAACTTAGCGAAGGGCGTTTCGGGCTAGTTCAAGCAGGCTGAGGGTTCCAGGTCGCCAACCTCTGCTTAATCTGCTCGGCCTGTTCCTTCGTCAGTTTCTCAGCCAAACTGTAATCGTTCAATTGGGCCGCCCCCTTGCGTTGTCGGTCGTAAACCATCCAGTCGGTGCTTCCTTTTCGAACGAGGAACCTTGGCTGCATCGGTGCCGTGCAATTCATCGTAGACTCCGTCAGCAATATGAACGACCGCAATATCTTCTTAGTATAGCACTTGGCCTTCGACGCTTCTGTGAACCTGCACACACGTGCCGAACGCCCCATGTCGATATTTCGACCGATGTCCCCTCCCAGAAAGCCGCTGGAGATCGCGCTGAGGTTCGCTATGCAAGTTCGCTGCTGATTGCGGTCCTTCGACGCGAGGTCCGTTCCGATCAATCGTAGTGCGGCACCTAGCAATCATCATCGTCGAACTCGACTATTATCTCGCCTTGCGCAGCTAGATCTCGAGCGTTCCACTTGGCTCCGAGGTCACAGAAGTGTGTCGTGCTCGCAACGTCACAACAGTTCCCCTTGTGGATGGGCGTGTTTGGACTTCACTGCGTTGCGCATTTGCCCTCTACTGATACCGGATCTCCGGTGGCGACTTTATTTCCAAGACGTTCATTTGAAATCGGGGTCCAGGAGGCCGCTGTTCAGCGGCCAGCGGCCTCTTTCGTTATTTTGAAATTCATCGATTGCAATGACACCTTCGGACGCCGAGCTGCGTCAATCGGACTGCCATTAGGTCGTGGGGACAAAATGATTGAAGAACGCAAACCTTACGTGGCATTTGGAGTAGACCCGGCCGGCGTCGCGCGCGCAACGTATGAACTTCGTTGCAATGACGACGAAGAGGCAAAGCGCCGAGCTGAGGATTTTTTGGACGAACATGAATTCGTCGAGTTGTGGATCGACTACAAGAGGATCGCTCGTCTGAAGCGAAGCTAGGAAGAGCGGAGGCACGGTATCAACTCCCGAACGAATGCCTCATTTGAACTGGCATGCGCTGTATGGTGAAAGCGTACGCCATGGGCCAGTTGACGGTGGCGAGAGGGAGGGCATGGTCATCCAGACACCTCTATCATCACTGTGGCCGTCAGCGTCTGACTGTCATGCTCGCTTCAGCAAGGCGCCTTTTCTCCCCATGGAGAAGCTGCTTGGCCGTGCGCGAAGTTCATCGGTTGAAGTCACCGGCGGGACTGGTTGCGCAGAACGAGCAGTAGGAGCTGGCCCGCTCCGATGCCGGCGAGGCCTCCTGCAACCTTGAAGATTGCGTCGGCCAGGTGGCCATGCCGGTCAGGGGTTAGCAATTGCATTGTTTCGAGCGTGAACGCACTGAAAACGACTAAGAGCATGACCAGCATAGCGCGCCGGGGATAGCCTACCACAAAGGCCAATGCCATCACCGCGAACGCGGCGAAATGCTCGACATGCGGATCAGCCGCAAACGAGGGACGGTCTCCGATCGGGGAAAGTGTGGCAAACGCAATAAAGGCCAGCGCCAGCCAGCCAATGACCATTCCGAACGTTCTGATCCTTGATGCGAGCAAGCAACGATTTCCAAGTCGCGGTGCCCTGGATGCACCGTCGCTGAATTAGCCCATCGCGCGCGTCAGCGACAGGCGGGATCGGCGCAAAACTGGGGTGGCCCACAAGGACTAATCCCGATGGTTCTTCCCGTACAGCCACCGTAAGTCGAAATTCCAACTTCGCGGCGCGCAGCAAACGCTACGATGAACAACGAGGGGGCGGCACCTCACCTTGAATGGCAGCGAGGCCGTTATGGAGCGCTTATACCTCGGCATCACCGTTACCAGCACATACGTCTTGGTCACGATTGCGCTGATGGTGGCTTTCATGCACTGACCGGCAGATAGATCTGGCACGGTTGGTCTTGTGGCGAGCCACAACAACTTTCACCGCTCACGCGCGACCATCGACGAAAGCCACGGTCTCTATCTCTGGCATGCCCATTCCCCGAAAGCCGATCGAGATCCCGCCGACCCAGCAGTTTGGTGCCGACATGCAGGCCTACCACGCCGGGCAGGACGACCATCCAACGAGACCGGATCACAGTTGGCACCCGACATATGCTGCTGCAGCACATTGTCGGCACCAAGTTGCGGTTGAGCGAGGTCAGTTGATGCGATGAAAACTGTCTGGATCTACACGGACGCGGCGAAAAAGGTCGGCGACGAGAACCACATCAAGGTCTTCGCAACGATCGAGGTCGCTGAAAAATGGCTAGAGGAAAACGACCCTGAGGGCGTAGCATTTGAGTACGACGTTCTGGAGTGACAATGGCAAAGGACTTCTTGCTGTCATTGCAATTGCCGCATTGGCTCATGATCGCCGGAGCACTGCTAGTAGTCGTCGGCTGCATGGGACTTTTGATCCGCCGCAGGCATCTGGCGGAGTTTGCGACGATCCGGGACAAAGAGCCGAGACCCCTTGAGCGTCCCCAAATGGGGCCACCTGCTGGTCGAGATCTGGCTTAAGGCTAGGAGCTAGCCAAGGGTAGCGCACACGCAGCGATGAGCAGCACGTCGATCTACACATCAAGCCATTCATGGCGCCAAAAATCTGGTCGAGATGACCCGCCCGCCGATTAACGCTCCCGCTTGACGCTCGTTCAGCTTGGGCTTCCTTCCTATTGACGCTATTGACGCTGTTGGGCACCCGGCAGGCCTGGCTGGTTCACGCCAATATCCGCCTGAATTACGGACCGCTGCGCCACGTCCTGGTGTCGCCGGAATTTCATCACTGGCACCACAGCAGCGAGACGGCAGCCAGGGACAAGAACTTCGCAGGGCTGTTCTCGTTCTGCGATGTGCTGTTCGGGACCGCCTACCTTCCAAAGGGGCAGGATCCGAAGGCATTTGGCGTCGATTATCCAATGCCCTCCAGCTATCTGGCGCTGCTGGCCTACCCGTTCGTCGTGTGGACTTCGAAGCACAAGCGCAACGACCCGTCAGCCTCCCAACATCGCTTGTCGAAGGGTGAAGAGCCTGCACAGCCACGCCAAGGCGCGCTGCTGAGCTAGCTGCGCAAGCTCTTATCGCCGAACCAGCGCCGGCAGGCGCGGCTGAAGCTCGTTGCATCGGTATAGCCGAGCGCGGCCGCCGTCTCGTCGCGCGACTGGCTGCCCGCCGCGAGCATGGTGCGGGCGCGCTCGCGCAGCACGCCGTCGAGCAGCGGACGGAAGGCGCTGCCGGTTTCCGCGAGCCGCCGCACCAAGGTCCGCCGCGAGGTGCCGACGAGACGCGCTGCTTCCTCCTCGCCGAGGCGCTGCGGCAGCCGCGCCGCAATCAGGCTCTCGACCATGCGCGTCAGCGCCGCGGTGTCCGAGCGCGGCTTCTCGATCGCCTCCAGCGCCTCGATCGCCTTGGCGTGCAATTCCGGATCGGCAAACGGCGACGGCCGCGCACACAGCGCCTTCGGCACCTCGAAGATGAAGGCTGCGGCGTCGAATTTCACGGCGCAGAAATAGTGCTGTGCCAGCCGCTCCGCGCCGGCGGGCGGCGGCCAGGGAAACTGCAGCGTCGCCTGGCCGATCGCATCCTCGAGCAGCTGCACATACACCGCGTGCACGTTGAGGCTCACCGCCAGCGCCACGGCGCGCCACAGCGCGCCTTCCATGGCCACCGCAGGAGTGATCTCAATCTGGATCGCGCGCGCGGTTCGGCGCAGCCGGTTGCGAACGAACGGCGCGCGGGTCGACCCAAAGCGGGCGCCGGTGCTCAACGCATCTTCGATGGTCGGCGCTGTCCGGGTCGCAACATCGAGCGCACCTTGCAACGATGTCGACCAGACCGCCGCAGCCGACAACGGCCACAGCTCGCCGTGTCGACGGGTGATGTTGGCGGCCAGCGCCACCAGCGACGACACCGGCATGTGCGCGCCGGGCTGGTCGACGGTGTCCTGCTGGATTCCGGTGCCCATGAGCAGTTCGTCGCGCTCGCTCCGCGTCTTGCCGAATGCCCGCACCAGCGCCCGTGCGTAGGCCGCAGACACCGGCGTGCGAAGCGCATCTGCCTCCGATCCCTGCATTGCGTCGGCGCCCCTCCCGCGCGAGCGTCCAGCTGAGCCACTTGGCGCAAAATGCCACAAAATTGGCCTATTGGGAACTGGCCGCGCAGGCCCACGTCGCGGCATGCTTGGCGAAATGACGGCGAACGCCGCTTCGAGGAGACGCTGGAGGAATACGATGATCTTCACGGGCACCAATGCTGCGGGCGAGACGATCACCTACCGGGACGGCAAACGCTATCTGTGGATGCTTTCGTTCATCCCGCCGCTGATTCCGCTGTTTTCCTATTGGCTGTTCCTGCGGACAAACAATCCGCTGGTGACGCTGATCCCCTTCGTCTTCATCTTCATCCTGATCCCGCTGCTCGATGTCCTCTTCGGCGAGGACACGCACAATCCGCCGGCGGAAGTGGTCGCGGCGATGGAGGCCGACCCGTATTATCTGCGGCTCGCGCGCATCACCGTGGTGTTTCCCTGGATCAACTACGTCGCGCTGATCGCCTTCTTCGGCACGCAGGAGCTGCCGTGGTGGTCCTATGTCGCCCTGCTGCTCGGCGTCGGCACCATCAACGGCGGCGCGCTGCTGATCGGGCACGAGCTCGGCCACAAGGCGGACAGGCTCAACATCTTCTTCGGCATGCTCGCCAATTGTGCGGTCGGTTACGCCCATTTCCGCGTCGAGCACAATCGCGGCCATCACACCTGGGTCGCAACACCCGAAGACCCCGCCAGCGCGCGGTTCGGTGAATCGATCTATACGTTCGCCACGCGCGAACTGCCGGGCGCGTTCAAGCGCGGCTGGCGCAACGAGGCCGAACGGCTGACCCGGCGCGGCGAGCCGGTCTGGTCGATCAACAACGAGATCCTGCAGGGCTTCGCGCTGACGCTTATCGTCGCCGCCATCCTGATTGCGCTGTTCGGCTGGAAGGTCGCGCCGTTCATCGTCGCGCATCATTTCCTCGGTTGGTACGCGCTGACCCAGGCCAACTATGTCGAGCACTACGGGCTGCTCCGCGAAAAACTTCCGAACGGCCGCTACCAGGCGGTCGAGCCGCGCCACTCCTGGAACACCAACCACATCGTCTCGAACCTGATGACGTTCCATCTGCAACGTCATTCCGACCACCACGCCAACCCGATGCGCCCCTATCAGTCGCTGCGCGATTTCGACGATATCCCGCGGCTGCCGAACGGCTACACCGGCATGTTCGGGTTGGCTGCGATCCCGCCGCTCTGGTTCCGGGTAATGGACCCGAAGACCTTGGCGTGGGCGGGTGGCGACAAGAGCAAGTTGAACCTAGGCGATCGGCCAGCGGCTTCGTGATCGCTGCGATCGCCCGGCTTCAAGCCAAGCCGGGCGATCGTCACTTGTCGTCAACACGCTCCGCAATCACCGCAAGACGTAGGCCGCCGCAAGCGGCTTGAAGCGATAGATCAGATGCGGGGCCCCGTTCTCGCCCCTACCGCCGTGGAACATCGCGGCCGCCGAAATCTGCGACGCCGATACGTACATGTACCCATCCGCGGAGGCTGTAATGCCGTCGGGCCAGACCATCTCCGGATCGCTCAGATAGGTGCGATACTTGCGATCGGCCCCGACAACGCCAACCGACTTGCTCTCGACCGCGGTGAGATAGAGATTGCGCTCGCGCAAGAGATCGAAATAGGTCGTGATGAACGGTGTCGGATCGAGCGCAATGACGGTCTTGAGATCGGCGCCGCTGTTCCTCAGCCACTCCGCAACCAGGATGAACATGCCGCCCCAGCGGCAGCCGATTTCCATGAAGGACGAAATGCCGGACGCGCGTTGCGCGAGAGCCAGGCCAGGTACGGCGCAAGCTGGCTCGGATACTGCCAGATGTGCAGGCCCTTGCCGAAGCTCGCCGACAATTCCGACGGCTGCTCGCGCAGCGACTCGTCATTGAGCTCCAGCGCAGGGATGAACTCCCGCTCGAGGAAGTCCACGTCGGTGCGCTGATCTGCGCTCAGTCCGGCGATCGCAACGACGGCTTCGCCCACGGAATCCGAAAGGGCGGCGAAACGCTGGTATCGGTCGGCTTGAGATCGCGAGACGTTGAGCATTGGCACCATCGGATCGGACGGGAGGGCACGTGGAGACAGCCATTTGTCCCCGATGGTTGAACGCGGCGCGCGTCCGTCTCGGGCGCAAAATCTCACATCCGGGTCCAAATATTCCGCCTCGCCTCCCGCGCATCTACGGGAAACCCGTCCGGTGCCAACGCCAATCGCGCCGGGCGAGCCGCCACGCTCAGCCGCTCGGGATCTTCCGCCGTACCGCCTCCACCCCGGCATCGGTGACGCGATATCTGCGCCCCAGCTCCGGGACGATCCAGCCCTTCTCGATCATTCCGGCAATGGTGCTCGGGCCGACGCCTGCGGGAAACGAGCGGCGGGTCCGGATCGCGTCGATCGCGACCCTTTCGAGATGGGTGGCGACATGCGACGGGCGCGCGCGAAATGCCTTCGCCATGATCAGGACCGACAGGACCTCGGCGCGACGGCGCACAGCCGAAGCGCTGCGGGTCAGTTCGTTGCTGATCTCGAGAGCATTCTTGCCGGCCCTGGCGAGTTCTCTGAGCTTCTCGTCCTCGTCAGGGCTCCAGCGCCGCACGATCCCCATCTGCCCCTCACCGCCTGGATACCCACCTCAATCCGATGCATACGCAGGCGGCGCTGATTTGCCATGTGACTTTCGGCACCTCTTGACGCGACGTTGGGGCTATCGCCATCAAGCGAGCCGATCGTCGTGCCGGGCGAAGCGGCAATTAGTGCTTGCTGGGTTCAAGCGCGATAAGCACGCCGGTCGGCTCGGGCTCGTGCGGCCGAAGCGAAGTCAGCTCCGGATCGCTCCACTCGGCGAGGCTCACCACCTCGCCCGTCTGCCCCGCCATGTCGGAGCTCTGCGCAGGTTCGAGGACCTTCAGTCCGCTGGTGTCGACGAAGAATGTATGTTCGCCGAAGACGCTGTTCAGTTGCGCCACCGCCGGGTGATCGTCCGGAAGCACCTGCGCGTTCAATTGCGTCATGGTCTGTTTGACTTGCGTCGAGTTAAGTTTCATCCGCTGCTCCTTCTCGTTGGTTCCGGCCTTGCTGGTTTCCCTGGCTGGTTCCTCCCGCCCGCGCCCCTCGCCGGGGGCTTCGAAGTCTCGAACCGATCAGGCACCGAAACGTTCCGCACGCGCGACGCATTGACCGCTTGCGCGCGGGGTTCCCGTGCATCGATGTAGGAAATGCGGCACGACGTCACACCTGCCCGCCACTCATGTGGCGGAAGGCTTCTTCCTCGCGAGCCCGTCCAGATGCACCCGACGCGCGGCGGATTTGCGTGCGCGCTCCTTGGTGCGGCAGGCCCGGCAGCGCACAGCCATCGTGAACACATCGCCCTTGGCGGTCTCGTACCACCACTTCTGCCGCAACGGCGTCCAGACCTCTGCGACGCCGCAGTCTTTGCAGACGAATGGCTCGGGTCGGTAGGTTCCGCGCAAGACGAAGTCGGGCGTCGAATAGCTGTTCGAGGGCGCGAGCTCGCTGGTCACCACGGCTACCTCGCCGCGCGCCAGCGCGAGCTTGTATTCGCGGAGCCGGCACTGCTCAGCGGCGCGTTGCGCTTGCAGGCGACGCCACTCCTCGGCCTTGCGCCGCTTGGCGTCGATCTCGCTGCGCTTCTGCTTGCTGCTTTTCACGCCCACCCCGTCCAAAGCAATGCCCCGCACCGCATCGTCGGGCCAGCAGGCTC
The DNA here is from genome assembly GCF_010811875.1 of Bradyrhizobium uaiense. Taxonomy (GTDB): domain Bacteria; phylum Pseudomonadota; class Alphaproteobacteria; order Rhizobiales; family Xanthobacteraceae; genus Bradyrhizobium; species Bradyrhizobium uaiense. Next base: position 34,835 of record NZ_VKHP01000039.1, on the reverse strand, counting down.
ACCACATTAGCCGCGGCATTGGGCGGCGACCAGATCAAGCGCCGCCGGCCCGCGCGGGGATTACGTCCGCCCCTGCTCCGCCGGCCGCATATGGATGAGCGCATCGAGCACGAGGACAAGAACCGGGCGCAGCTCGTCGTTGACGAGCTCCGTCTTGAAGATCACGACAGCGTCGCGGCGCTCCGGCCGGATGGTAATCTTCTCGATCCGGGAGTGCCCGGTCAGCGTCGCTCCCGGGCGAACCGGGCTCGGCAGGCGAATCTCGAAGCTTCGTCCGACGATGCCGGCCACCCTGGTCCAGATCGCCTCCACGACGAGGCGCTGATAGATCGCAATGGTATTGAAGCCGCTTGCGATCAGGCCGCCGAACGGGCCCGCCGCAGCCGCGACGGGATCGGTATGGATCGGCACCGGATCATACTTGCCGGCGAACTCCAGAATCTCCGCCTCGCCGATCATGTAGCTGCCGAGTTTGAAGGTCTGGCCCTCGGTGAGATCTTCCGCATACAGCATCGCACGCCTCCCGTCTGTGGTGCGACGATAGACCAACGCTGCTGGCTTTCCATTACCTCCGGGGTCATGAAGTTCGCGCACGGAACGCCCAAGCGCGAGCGAGATGCGTGCGAACGGCACCGGCCGCTCGCGCGCATCACCGCAGGCATGCCGCGTTACTGCAGCCGGGCCGCCCTCGCCTTTGCGGCCTTCACGGTGTTCTCCATCAGGCAGGCGATCGTCATCGGGCCGACGCCGCGCGGCACCGGCGTGATCGCGCCGGCGACCTGCACCGCCTCGTCGAAGGAGACATCGCCGCACACCGCGTAGCCGCCTTCCGGCTTCTCGACGCGCGTGGTGCCGACGTCGATGACGATGGCCTGCGGCTTGATCCAGTCGCCACGCACGAGGCCGGCCTTGCCCACCGCGCTTACCAGGATATCGGCCTGGCGACAGATCTTGCTGATGCCGCGGGTGTGGATGTGGGTCTGCGTCACGGTCGCGTGCTCCTGCAACAGCAGCGCAGCCATCGGCTTGCCGACGATGTTGGAGCTGCCGATCACCACGGCATGGGCGCCGGTGAGATCTGGCCGGATCGACTTGATCAGACGGAGACAGCCGAGCGGTGTGCACGGCACCAGCGCATCGTCGCCGTGAAACAGCCGGCCGGCGTTCAGCGCGTGCAGACCGTCGACATCCTTCGCGGGATCGACCGCCGCCATCACACGCAAACTGTCGATATGCGCCGGCAGCGGCAACTGGATGAGGATGCCGTCGATATCGTCGCGCGCATTGAGCGCCTCGATCCTGGCAAGCAGATCGGCCTCGCTGCAATCATCGGGCGGCCGTTCGACCTCGCCGCGCAGGCCGAGCCGCTCGGCCATCCGGACCTTGCTCTGCACATAGATCTGACTCGCCGGGTCGTCGCCGACCAGCACGACCGCAAGCCCCGGTGCGTGGGGCAGCCGGTCCAGTTCGTGAGCAACCTTGTCGATGACAATTTGGGCATGCGCGTGCCCATCAAGAATGTTCGCCGTCATGGCACCTCCGTTTCGAAGCGGTGCCCAGGCGCGCGGCGTTCAGTCTCTGCGCTCCCCGATGGTGGTCCATCCAAGCGCCAGTCGCGCAGATGGCGCCGTCATAGCCGCCCGGCCGGGCAAAGGCAAATCACGCTCCCTTGCGGCCCAATCGGCGACGAATTGCCCCGGTTTTTGCCGGTGGATCGGTGCCGTGCGGACCACGCCTGGGGGTAGGATTCGGGCAGAACTTGCGATAAGCCTCGGCGCTTGCCGGGCTTTTCCGATCCCCGGCGCCACCCTTCCGGTCATCACGTCATTTCGGACATTTTCAACATGAGACATATCATTCTCGCGCTGGCGCTCCTGTGCCCGGCTGCCGCGCTTGCCCAAGGCACCGCTCCAGCCACCGCTCCAGCCGCCGCCCCACCCGCCGCCGACAAGCCGGCAGCCTCACAGCCCATGGTCGGCGACAAGCCGCTGGTCCAGGTCGGCAAGAAGTCGGCGGCCAAGAAGGGCGAGAAGTCCGCCCCGGGCAAGCCGCCCTCGGTCGCGCAGAAGCTCCAGGCCTGTGGCGACATCGACGACGCCACCAAGGAGAGGCTGATGTGCTACGATGAGATCTTCAAGCCGCAGCCCAAGCCGAAGGCCGCCCCCGCGAAGGGCGTCAACGAATGCCGTTTCGTGAAGGAAGAGGACGAGCGGCTGACCTGTTACAACGGCTTCGCCGACAAGATTCCGCGCCTGCCGCGTTAATCACGCCAGGCCGGGCGGCACGCTGCCCCCTGGAATCGCGGACATGAAAAAGCCGCCGCAAGTGCTTGCGGCGGCGTATCGATTGCCGGCTGTGGCGGCCCCGCTTACCAGGTGCCGAAGCCGCCGAAGAAGCCCATCCGCGGCTGCTGCTGGGCGACGCGGTAGGGCTGATACATGCCGGGCTGCGCGAAGCGCATCGGCTGCTGGTAATGGTTATGGTTGTGCGCGACCTTGCGCTTCTTCGGCGCCTGCGGCTGGGCCGGCGCGGGCTGCTCGGCCGGCTTCGCTTCGGCAACGACCTTGTTCGTGTCAGCCTTCTCCGGCGGAATGAACTGGGCGAACGTGTTGCGGACGCGGGCTTCCGCCGACGCGTCGCCGGTAGCCGGCGGAGCAGCCGCTGCGACCGCGTTGACCTGCGACGGAACGATGGTCGGCAGGCTGGTGTCGTATACCACCCGCTCCGGCAATTTCTGGACCGACTTGATCCGCACCACGGTCTTGTTGTCGACCGCGGGCGACGACAGGCTCTGGTTCTGGCTGGCGACCACGGCCTCCTGCGGCACGATGGCATTGACGACGAAAAGCAGCGCGAGCAGCACGCCACCGACGAACAGGAAATAACGCGCCACAGGCATCTTGGTAGCTCCCCCCGCGCGATGGGCGCGGTTCATCTCGGCGCGACGACATCAGTCATCGGGCGACGAATTCATCGTCTGCGCATGATCACCCGGACAGACGCCATCCCGCGCTTCCGGGTCGTTCTCTAACGGTCGGCATATTAGTTAGTTCCTGCCTGGCCGTTACGGTTCACCCGGCAAGTCAATTCCCGGTCACTTTTTCGGGATGCAGGGTTTAGACGCGGCTCGCCGTCACGAGCGAACATTTCGCCTTGTTTGCGTTAACATTGACGAAGCCGATCAACATCCGCGAGTAGGTCTTGCGGCTCTTCATGGCGATGGTGTCCGAAATCAGCCGCTTGCGCTCGGTCAGGGGGCTGCCGTCGCGCCGGATGAAGGCGCAGGCGATCTCGATATCCTTGACCGCGAAATCGTTGGCATTACGCAGCGTCAGGGTGACCAGCACCTTCGAACCCAGCCCGCCGCGCTGCCAGGATTGCGAGGCGATCCGCAGCCGGTCCAGCGGCGACCTTTCGGCGGGCTCAGACGGCCTGGCCTCCTCTGCGGCCGGCGGGGTGGTGGCTACCCCGACCGTGGCCGGCTCATCTCCCGGCGCGTCCTTTGCGGACTGTGGCTGCGTCCCGGTCGATGCATTCTGCGCGGTGCGGATGATGGCGGACGACAGCGGCCAGATATCCTGGTCTCCGGCGTCGCTGGGCTCGGGGAGCATGAACCATGCGCCGATCCCGGCCATCGCGATCAGCGGCAGCAGCAGGCCGGCGTAGAGGCCGCGTTCACCGAGACGTCCGGCGGCCAGCCTTCCAAACGACGCCAAACCGATCCGCATCGTCGTGCCCTCACCCCGGCAGCCCGATCAGGCCGCCACACACCAACGAGCCACGCAAACACCGCACCGTGCGGCTTCCGGGACGGCCGCAGGTCGAGCGGCCACGCAAGAACAATCGTCGACCGCCGGAATGGTTTCATTCCGGAACGACAATCTTGCGACAGGCATGGAGGGATGGCATCACGGCCGGCCGCTCGCTAAATTCGCGCCGCCCGAGAGCGAGTGCCGTGCACCTGAGCGGCGCGAGAACAACAAGGAGATCGCAATGCCTGTCGTCACCTGGGACCACGTTCATCTGCGCAGTCCAGATCCCGAGGCCACCGCGACCTGGCTGCGCGACATCCTCGGCGGCGAGATCATCCGCGGCCCCGGCCGCATCGACGTCCAGCTCGGCGGTGCCAAGGTGTTCATCGCTGAGGTGACGCAGGGCGACGGCGTCAACGCGCCGCCGGTAACGCCATATCAGGGGCTCGATCATTTCGGGCTGGCGGTGAAGGACATCGACGCGGTCGCGGCCGAGATCAAGGCCAAGGGCGTCGAGTTCACCAAGGAGCCGACCACGATCCGCCCCGGCGTGCGGATCTGCTTCATCCGCGGGCCGCAGGGCATCTCGATCGAATTGCTCGAGCGCGACAAGAAGTACGCGTGAGCGAATGCGCGTTTTCTCCACGTCGTTCGAAACGCGCTACGTCATGCTGCCCGGCATGAAGCAGCGGATCGTCACGCCCATGTAGCTGGGAATCGGCCAGACCATGGCGCGGCCGACCCGGTTGGGCTCGGTCACCACAGCCTCGTCGGGGACGTCGATCCACGCCCCATCGAGGCGCACGCGATAGTGTCCGTTCCTGGACTCCCAATCGACATCGCTGACCGCGCTCCCATCGGCGTCCGAACAGCACGGCCCCTTGCCGCTGCGCAGGCCGTCGAACCACTCCTTCAGTGGCGAATTGGCGTAGCGGCCGTCGGGATCGCGCGCCTGCGCGAACTGCGCAGCGCCGACCGACAAGAGCCCGACCAGACCAAGCAGCAGGGCCACGCGCATCCGGCCGCCGCGACGGCCAGCCAAGGTTCCCGGATCGTCATACCGGCCCACCAAACGGCCGCCAGCTTCCATCCTGTCTGTCATGTATGTTGCTCCAGCACTCACCGGCCAGTGCAACCAGAGCTATGCATTTCGCGGGCCAGTTCGATTCGCGCGCACGGTCCGCTGTCATCGCGCCGTCACACCGCCTGGCAGGAACCGAGGGTTCACAGTCACTCCGGACACCCCGGAATCAACCTGCCGCATTGCACGAGGTTGCTCGCTTTGGCATAAAAAACCAATCCGGATTGCTGCGGGCGTGGCAGCCGGGACCATGGGAAATTATGAAAAACGGGCTGTACTCAATCCACGTCACCCTGCTGGATGGACGCGTCGGCAAGGGCAGCGGAGTGATTCTTTTCCGCGATGGGCAAATCCTCGGCGGCGATGCCTATCTGTATTACACCGGCAGCTACACGGTGAAGGGCGACACATTCAAGGGCGAGGTCCTGGTCCAACGCCACACCACGCCACGCGACACCGACAACCCGCTGTTCGGCGGACCCGCGCCGGTCGGCATCGGCGTCTCCGGCACCTTCACCGATACCCGCGGCACCATGAGTGGAACCGCGCTGGTCGGCAAGGCAAGCCTGATCTTCGGCGCAACGCTGCACAAGCTCGCGGATATCAATTAGCGGTTCGAGACTCGCTGCTTGACCCGTCACCCCCGCGCAAAGGCTTCGCCTTTGCGCGGGGATGACGGGGATTCTGCATCGGCCGAACCACGTCATTGCGAGCGAAGCGAAGCAATCCATACTGCGACGAGCGGAGCCATGGATTGCTTCGTCGCTATTGCTCCTCGCAATGACGCCGTTGAAAGCGCCGCCTCACGTCGCGCCGTGTGCCTCGACATAGGATGCGTAGATCGAGTGGCAGGATGCCATGTACAGGCGGTTGTTCTTGGGTCCGCCGAAGGTCAGGTTCTCACAGCGCTCCGGCAGGCGAACGAATCCCAGCGACTTGCCCTGCGGGCTGAACACCATGACGCCGTAGAGATCCTCCGGTCTTCCCTTGAACTGATAGACCTTGCGGCCGCCCACGTCGGCCGGCTCCGACTGCAGCGCACCGTTGCTGCCCCAGCCGCACCACAGATTGCCGTCGCGGTCGACGCGGAAGCCGTCAAGCGATCCTTGGTCGGCAGCGTCGATCAGCTTGGACTTGTTGCCCACCGTGCCATCCGCATTGACGTCGTAGCTCCAGATGCTGCGGTTCGGCGTGCCCTTCCACTCGACCACGTAGAGCTTCTTCTCGTCCGGCCAGAAGGCAAGCCCGTTCGGATTGACCAGATCGGTGATGACGGCGGTCAGCTTTCCATCGGTGCCGATGCGGAACACGCTGGTGTTGTCTTGCTCGCGCTTGGCCTTGAAGCCCTCCCACTCGCCGGCGATGCCGAACACCGGATCGGTGAACCAGATCGTGTCGTCGGACTTCACCACGATGTCGTTCGGCGCATTGAGGCGCTTGCCCTCGAAATTGTCGGCAAGCACGGTGATCTTGCCGGTTCTTCTCGGTGCACGTGATCCGCCGCGGAAGACGCTGATGCCCCCGACTAGCCGGGCGAGCTCTCCTGATTTCGTCTCATGATCTTGAGCACCAGCAGGACGGCACCAAGCATCAGAAACAGGACACCGATAACGATCGTATCGGTGGATTCGAATGTCACGCCAACAGCGGTCAGCAGGCATCCGATAATGACTGAGATCAGGCCGCCAAGCTTCTTGACCAGGAACAAATGTCCGTCACTTGTTTGCGCCGCCATGGTACGCCTCGCTCCTTCAGATGATGCCCCATGTTCTTCTCGCTTAGGCTCGGTTCGCGCACGCGCGCACGATGCTACTCCCGGACGGAAAAGTTGCAATCTGTCGTCGATCGCGTGTCGCGCTGACATCGGCGGTTTGATTCAAACTGAAAGCGAATATGTCAGTCTCGCTCACCCAATCGGGCACCGGACGTCTTTCCAACCGCTAGCCTCGCACATAATTGATGGTCGGGTCGCAGCACCGAGCCCTGGTTGTACATTGACTCGATTGAAACTTGGGCGCTGACTGCGGAAAACGTGTCGTGTTCTAGAACGGAGCCGATCGGCATTCAGTCCGTTCGACGGAGTGATGCGATGGCGTCGGATTCGCTCGATCAACCAGAGCAAGCCTATGTCTCGACCGGCCACCTGCCCGGCCCGGAGATGGTGCAGTCGCTTGTGGACGACGCCCATCGACGGTTCAAGTCCAACACCGATGGAACCAGATCGCAGGTCTATCCGGCCCTCGCCCGAGTTCCGAGCGAGCTGTTCGGCATCTGTATCGTTGGCACCAGCGGGCGTGTCTATGGCGCGGGAGACGTCGACCACGAATTCTCCATCATGAGCGTCTCGAAGCCGTTCCTGTTCGCGCTGATCTGCGAGACGATCGGACCTGAGGCGGCACGCGAAAAGCTCGGCGCCAACGCCACCGGACTGGCATTCAACTCGCTCGCGGCGATCGAGCAGGGAAACGGGCGGACCAATCCGATGGTGAACGCCGGCGCGATCGCGACCACGAGCCTCGCGCCGGGAAAGTCCATCGAGGAGCGCTGGAAATTCATCCACGACGGGCTGTCGCGCTTCGCCGGCCGCAACCTCCCGCTCAACGAGGAGGTCTACGCGTCTGCGTCCGAGACCAATTTCCGCAATCGGAGCATTGCTCGTTTGCTGGAGAGCTATGACCGGATCTACAGCGACGCCAAACAGGCGACCGACCTCTACACTCGGCAGTGTTCGCTGAATGTCAGCGCCAGGGATCTGGCCGTGATGGGCGCGACGCTGGCTGACGGCGGCGTGAACCCGGTGACCAGGCAGCGCGTGGTCGACGCTGATGTGTGCCACTACGTCCTGGCCGTGATGGTTACCGCCGGATTGTACGAGACATCGGGCGACTGGCTCTACGACATCGGCCTGCCGGGAAAGAGCGGCATTGGCGGCGGTATCGTCGCGGTGTCCCCCGGCAAAGGTGGTTTCGGCACGTTCGCCCCACCGCTGGATGCGGCCGGCAACAGCGTGAGGGGCCAGCTCGCTGCAAAATTCCTGTCGCAGCGGCTGGGCATGGATCTGTTCGTATCGCAACCGGAACAATGAACGAATGCGCGCAGGATCGGCGGAGCCGCGGCCCGACCGATCGCTACCTCAATCAGGTCGGAGGATGCGATGGCAACACAAACAATGTCGTTCGACGGCGTCCACCACGAAGAGCGGGCATCATGGGTTCCGATGATCGCGATCGCGCTTGGTCAGATGATCATGTCGTACAATGTTGCATCGTTGCCTGTCGCCTTGGGGGGAATGGTGGCGAGCTTCGGCGTGCCGCCGACCACGGTGGCGACCGGGATCGTGGCCTACTCCATGCTTGTGGCGGGGTTCGTCATGCTTGGCGCGAAGCTCGCCCAAAGGTTCGGGGCTGTGCAGGTATTCCGTATCGCGGTGGTGCTCTTCCTCGTATCGCAGCTCGCGATGACGTTCAGCCCGACGGCCGCCGTCATGATTTCCGCGCAGGCGCTTTGCGGGGCCGCGGGCGCGGTGATCGTGCCGTCGCTGGTCGCCCTGATCGCCGAGAACTATGCCGGACGCCAGCAGGCGACCGCCCTTGGTGCGCTCGGCTCGGCGCGCGCCGCGGCGGGCGTGCTGGCGTTCGTTATCGGCGGCGTATTCGGAACCTATATCGGGTGGCGCCCGGCGTTCGGGATCCTGATCGCGGCTTCGGCGATCGTCTTCGTCCTCAGCTTCCGCCTGAGGGCCGACCGCGGCCGCCCGGACGTCCAGATCGATCTGGTCGGCGTCGCCCTTGCCGCAAGTGCGATCATTCTCATCAGCTTCGGATTCAACAATCTCAACCGTTGGGGGTTGGCGCTCGCCACGCCGAACGCGCCGTTCGATCTGTTGGGCGTTTCGCCGGCACCGATCATGATCGTGCTCGGCGTCGTTCTCGGGCAGGCCTTCCTGAGTTGGACGCGCCGGCAGCAGGCCGCGGGGAAGACGCCGCTGCTGGCGCTGGAGGTGATCGAATCGCCCGAAGAGCGCTGTGCAGTCTATGCGCTGTTCGCAGTGGTCGCGCTGGAGGCGGCGCTGAACTTCACGGTGCCGCTTTACATCCAGATCGTGCAGGGACGTTCGCCGATCGCGACCGCAATCGCGATGATGCCGTTCAACCTCACGGTCTTCTTCTCGGCGATGCTCATCGTCAATGTCTACGACAGGCTGACACCGCGCCAGATCGGCCGCTTCGGCTTTGCGCTCTGCACCGTTGCGCTCCTCTGGCTCGCATTCGTCGTGCGCAACGACTGGAGCGAGGTTCCCGTGCTGTTTGGCCTCATCCTGTTCGGGATCGGCCAGGGCTCCCTGGTGACGCTGCTGTTCAACGTCCTGGTGACGGCCTCGCCCAAGGCACTGGCCGGCGATGTCGGGTCATTGCGCGGAACCACGCAAAACCTGGCGGCCGCCGTCGGCACCGCGGTCGCCGGCGCTCTTCTCGTGGGTCTCCTGAGCACGATCGCCCTCGGCAAGATCACGGCAAGCCCGGTGCTGACCAAGGAGCTGCAGAGCCAGGTTGATCTCAACAACATCACCTTCGTCAGCAATGACCGGCTGCGCAGCGTGCTCGAAGGCACAAGCGGCACGCCGCAGCAGGTCGAGGAAGCCATTCGGGTCAACACCGAAGCCCGGCTGCGGGCCCTGAAGATCGGGCTGTTGATCATGGCCGGCCTAGCCCTGCTGGCGGTCATTCCAGCCGGACATTTGCCGAACTATCGGCCGGGAGAGATTCCGGACGACGACGCGGCAGAGAAGCGCGAGCGAGCGGCCTGACCGGAGGTCCGCGAGGAGGACGCCATGACGACCTATGACAACAGTTCGACGGCGGGCCTGACGGGCCTGCCGACACCGCCTTTGTGGGCGCGTATTCTGCTCGGGATCGCGATGATCGCCGCAGGCCTCCTGGTGCTTGGGGATATCGTGTTCTTCACCGTCGTCAGCGCGATCTTCATCGGCTGGACAGCGATCTTCGCCGGCGGCTTCGAGATCGTGCACGCCTTCTGGACCAAGGGATGGGGAGGCTTCGTGTGGCAGCTGCTGCTCGGCGCCCTTTATGTTGCAGCCGGCATCGTCCTCCTGAGCCAGCCGGTGACCGGCGCGTTGATCCTGACCTATGTGCTCGGCCTGATGCTGCTCGTCTCGGGCTTCGTCCGCGTGCTGATCGGCATCGGCCATCGGCAACAGGCCGGCTGGATCATGATGGCGTCAGGGGCGTTCGGCATCCTGGCCGGCCTGATCATCCTGACGGGATTTCCGGCAACGGGGCTGTGGGTGCTCGGAATGCTGCTGGGCATCGACCTCCTCTCCCACGGCATCGGATGGTTGACCTACGCCTGGCTGCCCGCCGCCAGACCCGCGTAACGGCCGACCAATTCATCAACGTGTGACACACCGGACCGCCCCTCCTTCACAGGAAGAAGGCGGAATAGACGCCGGTATTGCGACAGCGGAGATCGGATATGTCAGGTTTAAGAATTCCGGGTGGACTCGTCAGAGCTTTCGCGCTGCTCGCCGCGATCGGAACCAGTCTCGGCGTCGGGCCTGCCGCGCAGGCGCAACAGGACTCCGCGATCCTGTTCCGGAACGTTCGCATTTTCGACGGAAAGAACAGCGCGCTCTCCGCGCCGTCCAACGTTCTCGTCAGGAACAACAAGATCGAGAAGATTTCGGCTGCGGCGATCACAGCCGATGCTCAGGTGATCGAGGGCGGCGAACGCGTCCTGATGCCCGGGCTGATCGACGCACATTGGCATACGATGCTGGTGCGCCCGACGCCGACGTCTGCGATCGCCGGCGACGTCGGCTACAACAATCTGCTGGCGGCCGCCGAAGCGACGGACACGCTGATGCGGGGCTTCACCACCGTTCGCGACATGGGCGGACCGACCTTTGGGCTCAAGCGAGCCATCGACGAGGATCTCGTGGCCGGTCCACGTATCTATCCATCCGGCGCGGTGATCTCGATCACCGGCGGCCATGGCGATTTCCGGCAATTGTCCGATCTGCCACGCACGATCGGCGGCATGCTCAGCCGTATGGAAAAAATCGGCGGCAGCATGATTGCGGACAGTCCGGACGAGGTTCGCGTGCGGGCACGTGAGCAACTCATGCAAGGGGCCTCACAGGTCAAGCTCACCGCCGGCGGTGGCGTTGCATCGCCATTCAGTCCGATCGACGTCTCCACGTTCACCGAGCCCGAGCTGCGCGCCGCCGTCGAAGCGGCCACGAACTGGGGTACCTATGTCGCCACGCATGCCTACACGTCGGTTGCAATCCAGCGGTCGATCGCGGCCGGTGTCAGGTGCATCGAGCACGGGCACCTGATGGACGACGCGACGGCCCGACTGATGGCCGAGAAAGGAATCTGGCTGAGCACGCAACCCTTTCTCGATCTGACCGGCGCAAGCGGCCTTGGGCCCGCGGAGCAGGAGAAGCTGCGGCAAGTGGTTACCGGAACCGACCGGGTCTATGCGCTGGCCAAGAAATACGGACTCAAGACCGCGTTCGGCACCGACATCCTGTTCTCGAAGGCGCTGGCGGACCGGCAAGGCGCGATGTTGGCCAGCCTCACTCGCTGGTATACGCCGGCCGAGGCATTGATCATGGCAACATCGACGAATGCCGAGCTTCTGACTCTATCCGGCCTGCGAAATCCATATCCCGGCAAGCTCGGCGTCGTGGAGGAAGGGGCTCTGGCCGACCTGCTGCTCGTCGACGGCAATCCGATCGACAACATCAAGCTGGTCGAAGATCCCGCGAAGAGCTTTGTGGTCATCATGAAGGGCGGAAAGGTCCACAAGAACCTGCTTGCCAACGAGACAAAGCGATAGACCACGGCTTGGATGATGGAGATTGGGCTCGGACGGACGCCGAGCCCGCCTACTCCGCGGCCTGCTCCAGCGGCGCGACCCTCGGCAGGATCATCTGGATCCGCGTGCCGTTGCCCGGCGCGGAATCGAGCGAGAGCCGTCCGCCGAGGCGGTTGGTGACGATGCTATAGACGATATGCAGGCCGAGCCCGGTGCCGCCTTGATCGCGCCGCGTCGTGAAGAACGGGTCGAAGGCGCGGCGGCGGACATCGATGCTCATGCCGCAGCCGTTGTCGGCGAAGATCACCTCGACATTGTCGCCGCCGGACGCGTGAACCTGGATCTCGACCTCGCCGGCCTTGCCGTCCGGAAACGCATGCGCGACTGCGTTGAGGAACAGATTGGTCAGCACCTGGCCATACGGTCCGGGATAGGAATTCATGATCAGGTTCGGCTCGCAATCGACGTTGAGCGTCAGATTGTGCTTGCGCAGGCCGGGCCGCAGACTCATCACCACCTGCTCGGTGAGATCGCCGAGATCGAAGGTGCGCTGGTCCGAATAGTTGCGGTCGGCGGCGACCTGCTTGAACGACTGGATCAGCTCTGCGGCACGGTTGAGATTGGCGACCAGCTGCGACGAGGCATCGCGCGCGGTGTTGAGGAAGTCGTTGAGGCTCGAGCGCCTGAGGTCGCCGCGTTCGACCTGAGCGCCGAAAATCGCGGTCTTGCGCTCCAATGCGGACGCCACCGTCAGGCTGATGCCGACGGGGTTGTTGACCTCGTGGGCGACGCCGGCCACCAGACGGCCGAGGGCGGCGAGCTTCTCGGCCTCGATCAGCGAATTCTGGGTTTCCCGGAGATTGCGCAGCGCGGCCTCCGCGGAATCCCTCGCCTTGCGCATCTCCTGCTCAGAGCGCTTGCGGTCGCCGATATCGAGCGCGACGGTGACGATGTTCTCGATCTCACCCTGCGCGTCGAGGATCGGCAGCTTGTTGACCAGCCATTGCCGCATGTTGCCGGCGGCGTCCTTGTACTCTTCTTCATAGAAGCCAAGTTCGCGGCGCGCGGACAGGATGCGCTTGTCGTTCTCGTCGGTCTTGGCTGCGCCGTAGCGCGACATCAGCTCGGCGGTGGTCTGGCCGATCGCGTCCTGCGGCTCGATGCCGAAAATCCCCGCCATGTAGCGGTTCATCAGCACGTAGCGCAGGTTGCGCTCCTTGACGTTGATGACGGCGGGCACCGTGTCGATGACCATCTGCAACAGCCGCCGGCCTTCGGCGATCGCGTCTTCGGCGCGCTTCTGGTCGGTGATGTCGCGCACCGTGCCTTCGTAGCGGATCACCTCGCCCTCGTCGTTGCGCACGACGGTCGCCGAATCCGACAGCCACAGCGCCGTGCCGTCGCGCGAACGCACCTGATACTCGTAGTCGCGCACCGTGCCGTCCCGCTGCATGAGCTGCTGGTACTGCTCCCGCGCCGCCGGATCGACATAGACGGTGGTGGCGATGTCATCGATGCCCTTGATCAGGTCCTGTGGCGTGGCATAGCCCATCATCCGCGCCAGCGCCGGATTGGCGTTGAGCAACGCGCCGCCCGGCGTCGTGACGTAGATGCCGTCCACCGACGCCTCGAACAGCTTGTGGTAGCTCTCCTCGGCGAGCCGCTGCTCGGCGAGCGCACGCAACGCGGCCTCGCGCGCGCTGTCGGCGTCGACCAGGGTCTGGCGGAACACTTCGGCGGCGCGTGCGATGTCGCCGATCTCGTTGTCGAGATCGGCGCCGGGGATGAACGCGCTCTTCTCGCCACCCGCGACCTTGCGGATCGAGCCGGCGATCCTGGCGAGCGGACGGACGGTGCGTCGAACCACCAGCACCGAGGCGAACAGGCCGATCAACACACCCGCCGTGCCGAGCACGATGCTCTGCCATTTTGCTTCAGCCAGCGTCCGCGCAAAATCGCGCGACAGCACATGGCCGCGACGGGAGCTGAGCTCGCGCAACAACTCGGTGACCTTCTGGATCAGAAGGCCCTCCGCGCCGAGCACCTCGCGGTCGATGTCGGCGATCTGGCCCTCGCGCACCGAAATCGCGCTGATCGCCTCGGCATAATTGTCGACCGCGCTGCGCAGGGTCGGATCGGCGATGGTCATCGCCCGCATGCTTTGCGCGGCATGCTCGGCCGCGGACGTGTTGTGCGCCAGCAGCGCGGTGGCAATGCCGCTCTGTATCCGCGACAGCGTGTTGGCCAGCGCCGCATCGTTGCTCTCGGCGAGCGCCTTGTCGAAAGCGTCGCGCAGCGGCGGCAGCCCGGCGACAATCTCGGCGCGGCGGCTGAGCAGCGCCGAGATGCGCTCGATCCCGCTGCGATAGGTCGCCAGCCGCTGAGTGACGCCGTCGATCATATCCTGCTGCTCGGGCGCCAGCTCGATGCGGGTCTTTTTCAGGATCTCGCTCAGCGACTGGGCCGCCTGAGCGACCTGGGCCGACTGATTGCCGGGCTCGGTGACGAAGTCCCGCGCCGCCAACCTCAGCTCGTTGGTGCGACGGTCGATATCCTCGGCAATGTCGCCGACGCTTTGCAGCCGCTGCAGCTCGGCAAAGGTCGTATCGATGTGGCGAATCGCGATCACACTGGCCGTGGATGTGATAATGATCACAGCCAGCACCAGCAGGAAGCTGCCGAACGTGAGCTGGCCAATCGAGAGGGAGAACGCGCGCGGCGCTTGCGAATTCGGCGGCAATTCAGCGGTCATGTCATCGAGGCCGGGGTCCAATGCGCCCCAATATACGGGAAATTACGGGCGTTGGGGAAACATGCTGAAGGGCCCGGCCGGCGGTGTGACCGGTGTCACCCGGACGGGCCGCCGGTGACCGATTCCGGCACAGGCCGTCGGCCTCAGTCCGGCGGGATGCCGGCGTCCTGATGCTGTTCGGCGGACGAAACTTCGGGCCGCGGCGACCCTTCATGCGGGAATCGCCGTCGCGGCGACAACCTCAGGCGGCGGCGACCCTTCGCGCCGGAATCGTCATCGCGGCGATGACCTCAGGCGGTAGCGACCCGTCGCGCCGGAATCGTCATCGCGGCGACGCCGATCACGACACAGGCGAGCCCGATCCACGCGGTCGGGCTCAGCCGCTCGCCCAGAAAAGCGACGCTGAGCGCAACTCCGATCGGCACCCGCAGATAGGCCTGCGCGGTGGTGCCGACGGACCCGAGGGTCTGGATCAGGCGGAAGTAGATCACGAAGGCGATCGCGGTCGAGAACACCGCAAGCGCCAGCAATGCGGCGAGCGAGCTCGCCGACGGCGCTAGTGTCCAGGGCCGTTCGACGGCAAGGCTGAGGGGAATCAGCATCACAGCGCCCGCGATCAGCGAGCCGGCTGCCGGCGCCATCGGATCGAGCCCCTTGAAGCCGCGGCTGAAGATCGCGGCGCAGGCGTAACAGATGGTGGCGGCGACGATCGCGACCTCGGCCACGATCCCTTCCCCGAGATCACGGAATGCGTCGACGCCCACGATCAGACAGATCCCCGTCATACCGGCGATCACCCCGAACAGCTTCCGCGGGCTCGCGGCCTCGTGGCGGGTGATCGCGACGGTGAACAGGAAGGTGAAGATCGGCGAGGCCGAATTGAGGATGGTGGCGAGCCCGGCATCGACGAAGCGTTCGCCCCAGGCGATCAGCGTCCACGGGATCACGCTGTTGAGACAGGCCTGGAAGATGAAGCGCCGCCACGTCGCGCCATCGGTCGGCATCGTCACGCCGCGCATCCGCATGATGACGAGCAGCAAGACCCCCGCGATCGCGGTGCGCGCCGCGATCAGCGTGATCGGCGGGATGGTCGCGACGCCGAGCTTGATGAACGTGTAGGAGCCGCCCCAGAGCGTGGCGAGCGCGAGCAGCAGCGCCAGCTCGAAGGCCATATTGGGCTGGCGCGCGTCGCCAGTCTCGGCGCCCGTCACGACGCGCTCCCGGAAAGCCAGTCGGTGGCTGCCGCAAACAGCCCGTCACGCCCGTGCTCGAGATGCATCAGATGCGTCGCCTTGGGCACGACGACATCGGCCTTCCTGGTGGCGCCCAATGCATGTGTCAGCCAGGCTGCGTCAGCATCCAGACAAAGGTTGTCCCATTCACCGCGCACGATCAGCGTCGGAGCCACGACACGGCGCGGGTTGTAGGGGAACTGCCCTGACATCGCAGCAATGATGTCGGCCTGCGGCCCATTTGGAATCCGGACCGCCGGCGGGGTGCGTCCGGTCGCGCCGGCTTCGCTTGCCAGATAGGCCGGCCCCCACTCGGCGAGTTCGGGCTCGATCAGCACCGGCGGATGCGACTGCGGGACGTCCTCGACAAAGCGCTTCAACTGATCCGCGATGGTCACCTCGCTCCATGCACCGATGCTGTCGGGAAGTGGCAACCCCTCCCGCTCCCGCCGGACGATGGGCCCGAATAGCACGAGGCGGCCGACCGCATCCGGATGATGCCCGGCAAAGAAGCCGGCAGCCATCGTGCCCCATGAATGCGCGACGATATGAACCGGCGCGCCGGCACGTTGCTTGCGGATGTGATCCACCACCGCACCGACCTGAATGGCAGCTTCCGTCGCACGGCCGAGCGGTGCGATCCCGCTCGCGGGCATCGACATCTGCCGCGGTCTGCTCGAACCGCCGAAACCTATGAAATCAAAACCCCAGACGTCGAAGCCGCCGGCATTGAGATCGTCCGCCCAGGACCATCCGCCAAAGCGATAGCCGACAGACAGCGCCGACGGGAACGTCGCGCCGTGAACGTAAAGCACGGGATCGCCGGCACCCGGCCAGTGCCGCACCAGCAGCGTGTCATCGCTGCCGGGCAGCGTCAGATGGAATTCGCGAGATGTTGGGACGTCAGGGGATATTGCCACGTTGGCTCCTTATGCGCCGGGCGGTTGGCCCGACGCGGTGACCTTACGTGGTTATATCGGCGGTTCTGGTCGCGATACTTCGATGCTCGCCGAAGTCTGGTAGCGGTGACGGCCGGGCTCAGCCCATCGCACCGACGTCGAACACCTCGCCGTCGTAGCCGGCTTCCTTGGGGATGCGGAGCTGGCGGCCGGTTGCGGTCTTGGTCATCACCGGCATCACGGCGACGATCGATTTGCCCTTGCTGTCGGCGAGCGCGGCGCCGACGCTCGGCTGCTTGCCGAGCTTGATCAGGTTGCGCGTGGTCGGGAACGGCAGCTTGAAGCGGCCGGTCTCGCCGCCTTCGAGCGCTTCGCGCGTCGACACCCAGATCGAATCGGTCGATTCCTTGCCGTCATGCGCACCGAGTTGCTCGGGGGGCGCTGCGGCCAGGAAGAACCAGGTGTCGAAGCGCTTCGGCATGCCCTCCGGCGTGATCCAGTGCGCATAGGGCACGAGCTCGTCGAGCGCGAGCACCATGCCGTTGTCGGTCAGCACCTTGAGGAAGGTGATCTTGCCTTCGTTCAACGCCGCACGATGCGTGGTGGCGATCTCGTTCGCACGCCCGGCGTCGACCAGATCCTTCGAGCCCTGCGGCCGCGCCAGCAGGATGCCGCTCTCTTCGAAGGTTTCGCGGATCGCCGCGATGCGGAAACCGAGCGCGTCGCCGTCGAGCCCTTTCCCGCCCGAATAGAGCGCGGGATCGGCGGCGATCTCCTTGTCGTTCTTGTCGACGCTGCCGCCGGGAAACACCAGCGCCCCCGAATTGAACTCGATCTGGTGATGGCGAACCATCATGAAGACTTCGATCTCGCGTGACGATGCGCCGTCGCGCAGCAAGAGCACAGTTGAGGCAAGGCGCGGAGCAACGATCTCGGTCATTATTTAGCCTGCGGCGCTGGATTGTGGTTGCGGATTGGCACGGCGGTCAACGCGCGCCACACGGGAGAGCAGATAGTCGACCTCGGCCTTCGCCTGCGGCGTGATGACGGCACCCGGCTTGCGCTGGGCGCTGGAGGAGATGATGCCGCGCTTCTGCAGCACGTATTTGCGCACGGTGAGGCCAACGCCGGGCTGCTGCTCGTAGCGGATCAGCGGCAGATGCGCGTCGAACAGATCATGCGCGGCATCACGCTTGCCGGCCTTGGAGAGATTGACGACGTCGATCAGCAGCTCAGGGAAGGCATAGCCCGTCATCGCACCGTCGGCGCCGCGCTCCATCTCGAAATCGAGGAACAGGCCGCCATTGCCGACCAGGATCGACAGCGGCCGCAGTGAGCCGTCCTTCTGGAAATTGCGCAGGGTCGAGATCTTCTCCAGCCCCGGCCAGTCCTCGTGCTTGAGCATCACGCAGGACGGCGAATCCATCACGATCTTGCGGATCACGGCGGGCGTGAACACGACGGTCAGCGTCAGTGGGTAGTCCTGCAGCACCCAGGGAATATCGTCGCCGATCGCTTCCTGTGCCTGCTTGAAATAGCCAATGATCTGGTCGTCGGTGCGCAGATGCGGCGGCGGCGCGATCATGACGCCGGCGGCGCCCGCATCCATCGACTTCTTCGCCAGCGAGCGCATCGTGGCAAAGCCCGGCGCCGAGACGCCGACGATCACCTGCAGCTTCTTGGCGCGCTTGACGAAGCGCAACGCGACCTGCTCCGCCTCCGCGGCATCGAGCTTCGGCGCCTCGCCGAGGATGCCCAGCACCGTGACGCCGTCGCAGCCGACCTCGGTGTAGAAATCGGTCAGCCGATCGATCGATGCCTCGTCGATGCGGCCGTCGTCGTGGAACGGGGTCGGCGCGATCGCAAAGGTTCCTGCGGCCTGGGCGGTGAGTTTGGTCATGGGTGCCTCGTCTGTTTCCGCCCTCTATACAGCCTCATTTCCGGCTGCGCCATTGCGCATCCGGAAGCCCCTCCCTACCCCCGGTCGCGGGTCATCCATTTACTTGAACCGCCGCGCCGACTTCTTGATCTCCTCCTCGGAGAAGAAGATCTCGTTGGCGTGGGTGACGATATCCTCGGCCTTCCACCCGGTGAATGGCGGCGTCCAGCCTTCCATTTCCATCATCCGCATCTCGCGGACGCCGCGCGGACCCGAGACGCCGAGCACCTTGCCGGTCTGGTCACCGGAGAGGTCGCTGACCATGTAGAGCACGGCCGGCGCGATGCCATCAGGCCCGAGCGCCGCACCCGGGTTCTCCTTGTAGCGCGGCAGGTCCGCGGTCATGCGGGTCAGCGCGCCCGGCGCCAGGGTCCAGATCCGGATGTTGTACTTGCGGCCCTCGATCGCCAGCACGTTGGAGAGGCCCCAGATGCCACCCTTGGCCGCGCCGTAATTGGTCTGGCCGAAATTGCCGATCAGGCCCGAGGTCGACGACGTGTTGACGATGACGCCGCCGCCATTGTCGCGCATCCATTTGAACACCGGCTGGGTGCAGCAGAAGGTGCCCTTGAGATGCACCTTCATCACCCTGTCCCAGTTGGCTTCCTTAGCCTTGTGGAAGGTCTCGTCGAGCAGGATGCCGGCGTTGTTGACCAGGATGTCGGCGCGGCCGAAATGCTTGATGGCATCGTCGAACACCGACTGGCCGCCGGCCAAGGTCGAGATGTCGGCGCCGTTGGCGACCGCACGGCCGCCCTCGGCCTTGATTGCGTCGACCACCTTGTCGGCCATCGACTTGTCGGAGCCCGAGCCGTCGCGCGGGCCGCCGAGATCGTTGACCACCACGGCCGCGCCCTCGCGCGCAAACAGCTTCGCGTAGGCTTCACCGAGTCCGCCGCCTGCGCCCGTGATCAGCGCCACCTTGCCGTCGAGTAATCCCATGGTTGTTTCTCCGTTTATTGTTTCTTCTTCACCTCTCCCCGCTTGCGGGGAGAGGTCGGATCGCCCTTGCGATCCGGGTGAGGGGGTACAGGTCTCACCACAGTCACAGCTCGCGGTGAAGGCCCCTCACCCCACCCTCTCCCCGCAAGAGCGGGGCGAGGGAGATAACAGCCGTCGCGCGTGGCTACGCCAGCACTGTCTTGCCGCTCTTGATCACCGTAACGCCGCGCGACTTCACTTTGGCCTCGAACGACACCACGTTGCCGTCCTTCCACAGCTCCATGGTCACGGTCTCGCCGGGAAACACCGGCGAGGAGAACCGCGCTGCGTGCTGCTTGAAGGCTGAAGGATCGTAGTCGGCATAGGTCTGCAGCACGCCGCGGCAAGTGATGCCGTAGGTGCACATGCCGTGCAGGATCGGCCGCGGGAAGCCGGCCTTCTTGGCGAATTCCGGATCGGAGTGCAGCGGATTGCGGTCGCCGCAGAGACGGTAGATCAGCGCCTGGTCGGGCCGCGTCGTGATGTCGACCACCTTGTCCGGCGCCCGCTCCGGCACCTTGTGCGGCTCGGGCTGGCCGTCTGATGGTCCGCCGAAGCCGCCGTCGCCGCGGGCGAAGCGCGAGGCCACGAGCGTTGCGAGCTTTTCGCCCTTCTCGTCCCTGAGCACGGTCTGGTGACGGATCACCGCGCCCTTGTCCTTGCCCTTGTCGAACACGTCGAGCACGGTCGAGTCCGCGGTGATGTGGGCCGCGGTCGCAAACGGCTTGTGGAAGGTGATGTCGCGCTCGCCGTCGACCACCATCACACGGTTGAGGTTCATCTCGCCGGGACCGGCGCCCCAGGCCGCGACCGACGCGAATGTCGGCACCACCCTGAGCGGACGCGGCGTCAGCACGCCCTCGTTGACGAAGGCGAGCTCCTTCTCATCCATCGGATCGGCACCGAGGCCGATGCCATAGGCGTAGAGCATCACGTCGCGGTCGGTGTAGCTGTATTTCTGGCCGAGATTCTTCAGGGCCATCAGCTGTTCGTACACGATCGGCATTCGTTTTCTCCCCGAATTGTTCTTTCTTCACCGCTGCCCGCGATTGCGCCCCCTCCCCTTGCGGGAGAGGGCTACACTGGCATCAAACGCAAACTCGTTTGGGAGAGGGGTTGCCACCGCAAACACATCTCTCGCGGAGAGATACCCCTCTTCCGGCAGCTGCGCTGCCACCTTCCCCCGCAAGGGGGAAGGTACTTCTCAGGCCGGCGTGAAGAACGGCAGCGGGGCGCCGTCGGTCGGCTTCCACACGACCTTGACCTTCTGGCCGATCTTCACCGTTTCCAGATCGCAGTCGACGATGTTGGTCTGCAGCGATGGGCCTTCCTTCAGCGTCACATAGGCGATCGCATACGGACCGGTCGGCGACTTGCGCATCAGGCTGTAGGTGTAGACCGTGGCCTCGCCACTCGACTCTTCCCACACCGTCTTGTCGGAGAAGCAGAACGGGCAGATCGCGCGCGGGAAGTAATGCGCTTCCCCGCAGGTGGTGCAGCGCTTGATCATGAACTTGCCCGCCTTCGCCGCTTCCCAGAACGGCGCGCTCTCCGGATTGGTCACCGGGGCATTGTACTTCTTGGCTTCAGACATCACGCACGCTCCAGAATACAGGTTGAGGCGGCGTGGCGAACGCCGAGCAGACCGCCGGTGCCGTGGGCGATCGCGAGGTCGCAGTTCTTCACCTGCACCTTCGGATGCGCCTCGCCACGCAACTGGCGCACAGCCTCGAGGATCTTCGTCATGCCGCCGCGATTGACCGGATGGTTGCTGCACAGGCCGCCGCCATCGGTGTTGAACGGCAGCTTGCCGACTCCGGAGATCAGATTGCCGTCGGCGACGAACTTGCCGCCCTCGCCCTTCTTGCAGAAGCCGAGATCCTCGAGCTGCATCAGCACCGTGATGGTGAAGCTGTCATAGATCGAGGCGTACTTGATGTCCTTCGGCGTCACACCCGCTTCCTCGAAGGCGCGCGGGCCAGACCACACACCGGCGGAGTAAGTCAGATCGAGATCCTTGCCGCCGCGCGGACCCTTCGCCGCTTCGCCGTGACCGATCAGGCGCACCAGCGGCTTCTTCAGGCTCTTCGCAATTTCCGGCGTGGTGACGATCATCGCGCCGCCGCCGTCGGTGACGACACAGCAATCCATCCGGTGCAGCGGATCGGAGATCATCGGCGAGTTCAGCACGTCCTCGACGGTGACGACCTCCTTCAGCATCGCATGCGGATTGTATTGCGCATGGTGCGAGGCCGCGACCTTGATCCAGGCGAGTTGCTCGGAGGTGGTGCCGTAGTCGTGCATATGGCGCATGGCACACATGCCGTAGGCATTGTGCGTGGTAGCCCCGTAGGCCAATTCGAAATCGGCCTCGGCGCCGGACGCGCGCGGCGGCATCGGGCCGGTGCGCGGCTTGCCCGCCAGTGTGACCAGCGCGACCGAGCATTTGCCCGCGGCGATCGCCTCGGCGGCATGGCCGAGATGGATCAGATAGGAACAGCCACCGGTCTCGGTGGAGTCGATGTGGCGCAGCTTCTTGGTGTTGAGGCCGAGGTAATCGACCATCGGCCACAGCCCACCCGGCGCATCGCCGGCGCAGAAATAGCCGTCGATGTCGTCCTTGGTGAGCCCGGCATCCTCGATCGCGCCCTTGGCGACCTCGGCGTGAAGCTGTGCTGTTGATTTATCCGGTGCATGCCGGGTGGGATGTTCGTAGATCCCGGCAATGTAGGCCTTGCCCTTGATGGTCAAATCGCTCTCCGCTGGCGTTTTTCATCTCCAGCGTTTTTCTGAACCGACGACGCGACCTTGGCAAGCGCGGAAATATTCCGTCAGGCGAGACTGTGATGAGCGTGCACTATGCGCGCCTCAAAACCGGTGTCGTCCCGGCGAAAGCAGGGACCCATAACCACAGGGCTGTGTTGTTAGAACGCGCTATGGCCCCAGCGTCGCACAACAACGAACTTCGGTGGCTATGGGTCCCTGCTTTCGCCGGGACGACACCGAATGTGTGGCTACCCTACTCCGCCGCCATCTGTCGCGGCGCGGGCGGCGGGTTGGCGAGGTCGGCGGCGAGTTGCGCGTAGCGAACCTTTGCCTCCTTGATCGCCTTCTCCTTCACCGGCCCGTAGCCGCGGATACGATCGGGCAGCGACAGCAGTTCGACCGCGATGTCGTGATTGAGCGGCGACAGCAGGCTCAGCACCGTCGCGACGTCTTTCTCGTAGCCCGCGATCAGATCGCGCTCGAGCTTGCGGTCGGCGTTGTAGCCGAAGACGTCGAGCGGCGTGCCGCGCAGGACGCGGAAGCGCGCCAGCGTCCGGAAGACCGACATCATCCACGGCCCGAAGGCGCGCTTCTTCGGACGACCCTGCGCATCGAGCCCGCCACCGAGGATCGGCGGTGCCAGATTGAAGTTGAACTTGAACTCGCCCTCGAACTGGTCGCGCAGCTGCTTCTCGAAGCGGCCATCGGTGAACAGCCGCGCCACCTCATACTCGTCCTTGTAGGCCAGCAGCTTGGCGTAGTTGATCGCGACCGCGCGCGGCAGCGCCTCGCCGTAGCCGCCCTTGACTGCGGCGTCGCGGACCTGGTCGACCAGCTTGCGGTAGCGTTTTGCCAGACGCGCGTTCTGGTAGTCGGTCAAGAGCGCCATGCGATGGGTGATGATCTCGTCGAGCGACATCGCATCCAGCGACTTGACCGGGGCTGCGTCGCCATCCTGCCCCTTCATCATCGCGGCGAGCCGCGCCGGATCCGCGGCAGCGAGGCGCCCGAGCTGGAACGCCTGGGTGTTCATCTTGATCGAGACGCCGTTGACCTCGATCGCCTGCTGGATCGATTCCGCCGACAGCGGCAGCAACCCGCGCTGATAGGCAAAGCCCATCATCATGATGTTGGTGGCGATGCTATCGCCGAGCAGCGCTTCGGCCGGCTTGGTGAAGTCGAAGAAGGCGGAGTCCTTGCGCAGCTCGGTCTCCAGCACGCTGTTGACCTTGCGACTCTGGAAATTGAAGTCGCGGTTGAGGATGAAATCCGCGGTCGGGATGATGTGGCTGTTGATGACGCCGACGGTGCGGCTCGGGTCACACAGCGTGATAGTGTCCTTCGAGACCGCCACGACCTCGTCGGCCGCAAGCACAAGATCGGCGGTGCCGGTCACGATGCGCGAGCAGGTCACATCTGCCGTGTGCTCGGAGAGCCGGACGTGGCTGAGCACCGCGCCGCCCTTCTGCGCCAAACCCGACATGTCGAGGATCATCGAGGCCTTGCCCTCGATGTGAGCGGCCATGCCGAGCAGCGCGCCGATCGTCAAGACGCCAGTGCCGCCGACGCCGCCGACCGCGATATTGTAGGGCCGGTCGAGCGCGGGCTTCGAGGCCGGCTCCCGCAAGGCGCCGATATCGCCAAGTTCAGTCGGTGCCCGGCGCTTGAGCGTGCCGCCGTCGACCGTTACGAAGGACGGGCAAAAACCCTTCACGCAGGAATAGTCCTTGTTGCAGGTCGACTGGTTGATGGTGCGCTTGCGCCCCAATTCGGTCTCCAGCGGCTCGACCGAGATGCAGTTCGACTGTACCGAGCAGTCGCCGCAGCCTTCACAGACGGCGGGATTGATCAGCACGCGGCGCGCCGGGTCCTCCATCAGGCCGCGCTTGCGGCGACGGCGCTTTTCGGCGGCACAGGTCTGCACGAACACGATCGCCGAGGTGCCCTTGGTGTCACGGCACATCTTCTGGACGTTCTCGAGCTCGTCGCGATGGAACAGCTTGACGCCAGGCGCGATGGTGTCGGCCGGATAGGCACTGGGGTTCTCCGAGACCAGATAGATCTCGCGAATGCCTTCGGCGTGGAGCTGGAAGGTGATCTGTTGCGGCGACAGATCGCCGTCATGGCGCTGGCCGCCGGTCATCGCGACCGCGTCGTTATAGAGGATCTTGTAGGTGATGTTGGCCTTGGAGGCGATCGACTGTCGGATCGCCAGGATGCCGGAGTGGAAATAGGTGCCGTCGCCGAGATTGGCGAAGATGTGGTTCTCGTTGGTGAACGGCGCGATGCCGACCCACGGCACGCCCTCGCCGCCCATATGGGTGAAGGTCTCGGTCGAGCGGTTCATCCACAGCGCCATGAAATGGCAGCCGATGCCACCGAGCGCACGGCTGCCTTCCGGCACCTTGGTCGAGGTGTTATGCGGGCAGCCAGAGCAGAAATACGGCGTACGGCTGACCGGCGCCGTCGCCTGCATCTGGCTCGACTGGCGGCCGTTGAACCAGTCCGCCTTGGCGCGCAGCATCTCGGCGATTTCAGGGTTGAGATTAAGTCGAAGCAGCCGTTCGGTGAGCGAGCTCGCCAGCGAGGCGACGCTGAGCTCGGCGGCGAAGGTCAGGAAGCGCTTGTCGTGATCGTCCATCTTGCCGACGATGCGCGGACGCACGTCGTCGCGCCAGTTGAACAGCTCCTGCTTGACCTGGTTCTCGACGATCTCGCGGCGCTCCTCGACGATGAAGATCTCCTCGAGGCCGACGGCGAAGTTGCGCACACCTTCCGGCTCCAGCGGCCACGGCATGCCGATCTTGTAGAGCCGGATGCCGATCTTGGCGGCGATCTCGGGCGTGATGCCGAGCTCGCGCAGCGCCTGGCGAATGTCCTCGTAGCTCTTGCCCGAGGCCATGATGCCGTAGCGCGCGTTCGGCGAATCCATCGTGATGCGGTTGACCTTGTTGGCGCGGGCAAAGGCGATCGCGGCAAAGCCCTTGTAGTCCTGTAAGCGGCGGTCCTGCTCGAAACGGTCGTCGGGCCATCGGATGTTGAGCCCACCCGGCGGCAGCTCGAAATCGGTCGGGATGATGAACGGCGTCATCTCGTCGGTGAGGTCGATCTCGGCCGTGGTCTCGACCGTCTCGGTGATCACCTTCATGCCGACCCAGCAGCCCGAGTAGCGCGACATCGCGATACCCAGGAGGCCCATCTCGATCATTTCGTGGATGCTGGAGGGATAGAGGTAGGGCATCAGCGCGGAGATGAAGGCGTGGTCGGACTGATGCGGGACGGTGGAGGACTTTGCGCCATGGTCGTCGCCGGCAAGGCAGAGCACGCCGCCATGCTTGGCGGAGCCCGCCGCATTGCCGTGGCGGAACACATCGCCGCAGCGGTCGACGCCGGGGCCCTTGCCGTACCAGATGCCGACCGCGCCATCATATTTGGCGCCGGACGACAGGCCGAGCTGCTGCGAGCCCCAGATCGCGGTGGCCGCAAGATCCTCGTTCACGCCGGGCTGGAATTTGATGTTGTACTGCTCGAGATGCTTGCGGGCGGCGAACAGCTGCTGGTCGTAGCCGCCGAGCGGGGAACCGCGATAGCCGGAGATGAAGCCTGCCGTGTTGAGGCCCGCGGCGCGATCGCGTCTGATCTGCGCCATCGGCAGGCGGACCAGCGCCTGGATGCCGGTCATGAAGACGTGGCCGGTGCCCTGGGTGTATTTCTGGTCGAGGCTGATAGGCCCTTGGTTGATTCCCATTTAGCCCTCTTTGCGCTGGTCGCGACGGCTGGTTTTTAGCTAGTCATCCGAGCTTGTTAGAACCAGTCTATGTCGGATGTTCCGGCCTGCGCGACACAATTCTGGGCGACAAAGCCCGTCGCTCAAAAATCGCAATTTCGTGCCGGGAATATCGGAGCGCCGTTTCGGTTTCTGTCGCAAGACGGGCCTGCGGCGAAATGGCGTGACGCGTCCTGTGGACCGGAAGGTGCGGAAGGTGAATGGATGCGGCGACGACCTCGAACGGCCGGTGCGATTCTGGTCACAGCGCTGTTGTGCAGTGCGTTCGCGGCCGGCAAATGCGCCGCTGCGACGACCGACGACATCGTCGCCCGCGGCAAGGCACTCACGATCGCCGGGGACTGCGCGAGCTGCCACACCGCCGACCCGGCAAAACCCTTCGCCGGGGGCAAGCGGATCGACACGCCGTTCGGTGCGGTGTTTTCGCCGAACCTGACGCCCGACCGCGATACCGGCATCGGCGGCTGGAGCGACGACGATTTCCTCCGCGCGCTGCGGAGCGGCGTCTCGCCGAACGGGAAGCATTATTACCCGGCCTTCCCCTACCCTTACTTCACGAAGCTGATCCGCGACGACATCCTGGCGATCCGCGCCTACCTCACGACGCTTGCGCCGGTCAGCAACAGGGCGCCGCCGCCGCAGCTGCGCTGGCCGCTATGCTACCGCGTGCTGATGCGAGCCTGGAATGCGCTGTTCTTCACACCGGGCATCATCCAGCCGGACCAGAGCAAGGGTGCCGAATGGAATCGCGGCCGCTATCTGGTCGAGGCCCTCGCCCATTGCGGCGCCTGCCATACGCCGAAGAACGCATTCGGCGCCGACAAGCGCGACCAGGCGCTCAATGGCAGCATGGTCCAGGGCATGTTCGCGCCACGGCTCGACGGCGCCGCGCGCAGCGGGCTGAAGTCCTGGAGCGCGGACGACATCGCCGAATATCTGCAGAGCGGCCGCAACGGGCACAGCCATGCCGGCCCCCTGATGTCCGAGATGGTGGTCAACTCGACCTCGAAGATGAGTGACGCCGATGTGCGCGCGATCGCAGTCTATCTGAAGAGCCTGCCCGGCGCGCCGGAGCCTGCGGTCACGCCGCCTTCGCCGGCTCAGATGAGCAACGGCGAGCGCATCTATCGCGGCGCCTGCGTCGCCTGCCATGAACTCGACGGCTCCGGAGCGCCACGGATCTATCCGCCGCTGCCCGGCAACGCCAATCTGCAATCGGCCAATCCGGCGAGCACGCTGCGCATCATCCTCGACGGCGCACAGACCATCACCACACCGCGCGCGCCGAACGCAGGCTCGATGCCGGCCTATCCGAAACTCACCGACCAGGAGGTCGCCGACGTCGCGACCTATATCCGCAATTCCTGGGGCAATGCCGCGCCGGCCGTGACGGCCGATCAGGTCGCCAAAGCGCGGACAGCGCAATAGTCGGTCACTCCTCCTCGGCATTGAATACGAATTTCGGCATCTCCCATCGGTATCGGATCGCAAGCATCCGGAACGTCAGGCCGACGGCGAAGGTGAGCACGGTCCAGAGCTGGTCGTTCAAGTGCAGCCCGACGCCGGTCGCATAGAACAGCCCTGTCACCACCGAGACGCTGGCGTAGAGCTCGCTGCGAAACAGCAGCGGCACCTCGTTGCAGAGGATGTCGCGCAGCACGCCGCCGGCGCAGCCGGTGATCATGCCGGCGACGATCACGATCGGCAGCGAGGCGTCGACCTGCCAGGCCACGTCGCAGCCGGCCATGGTGAACACCACCAGCCCGATCGCATCGAGCACCAGGAAAGCGAGATTGAGCCTGACCACCAGCCGGGCCAGCAGGATGGTAGCGAAGGCGCCGGCGGCTGCGACCGCAAGGTAGATCGGGTGCTTGAACCACAGCAGCGGATAATGCCCGACCAGCACGTCGCGGATGGTGCCGCCGCCGAGCGCGGTGATCGCACCCAGCATGCAGACGCCGGCCCAATCCATGCTGCGCCGGCCCGCCGCCAGCGCCGCCGTCATCGACTGCGCCGCAACCGCGATGAACGAGAGCATGTTCAGCACCGAATCGGTGGGCGGCATGGTCCACATTGAAAACGCCTCATGGAACGGGTTCGGAACCCGGAATCGCCGGTTCCAGCATGAACAGGTTGCAACATTGGCGCGGAACATCCGAACGCGCCAGCCATTGTCCCCTGTGTTTAGCCGAGAGCGCTTAGCCTTGGCGTTTAGGCTTAGCGTTGAACCTTTGGGGGCAAACGGAGGAACTTTACGATGGCTTACAACCCTGACGATCCGTATCGCGCCAACCTGACCGAGGACGAGGTCCGCCGTCAGGCGCGCTTCAACAGCCTGGACAACGAGCTGCAGCCGGATCCGGAACTGCAGGAGGGGCCGGCCAGCGGCACAAAGATCGCGATGTTCGCAGTTGCGGTAGCCGTGGTGCTCGGCGCGCTGTTCTATGGGTTGAACAACACGTCGGTGCACGAGGCCGGCACGACCCCGTCGACCCAGACCGCGCAGCAGCAGCCGGCCAATCCGAATCCGGCCGCGCCACCCCCGGGCATGCGCGACGTGACGCCGAAGCCGAACAGTCAGCCCGGCGTGACCACGGGCGCGGCGCCGGCGCAACCGGCGAACCCGCCGTCTGACATGAACAAGTCCGACATGAACAAGCCGGCCGCCCCGCCGGCCGAGAATTCAAAGTAACAACGTCTGACCAGGCGCGAGCGGCGGGCCCATGTGGCCCGCCGCTTCTTTGTGAGGTCTACTTGAACATCTTGTTGAGCTCGCCACCGGGATAGCCGTTGGCGAATTCGGTGAAGGTGCCCTTCTCGGCCATCTCCCTCGCCGCCTTCATGACGCCGGTCCAGGCCATCCGCGCCAGCGCGCCGCCGACGCTGATCCGGCGCACGCCGAGATCGGCGACCGCCTGCAGCGTCAGCTCCGACGCGCCGCCGATCAGGAGATTGACCGGCTTCGGCGCCACCGCCTTCACCACCGCCGAGATCTCCTCCTTGGTCTTGATGCCGGGCGCATAGAGCACGTCGGCCCCGGCGTCCGAATAGGCCTGCAACCGCTCGATCACCAGATTGAGGTCCTGCTTGCCCCACAGAAACGCCTCGCAGCGGCCGGTGAGCAACACGCCGCTGTTGTCGGCATCGATTGCTTTGCGCGCCGCCCTGATGCGCTCGACCGCCAGCTTGTGCTCGAACAACGGATTGGCAGCGTCACCGGTGGAGTCCTCGATCGAGAGCCCGGCAACGCCGGTCTTGACGCCACGCGCGACATTGACCGCAACCTTGTCGGGCTCGACGGCAAAGCCGCCCTCGAAATCCGCATTGACGGGAATATCGACCCCTGCGCAGATCGCGGTCAGGTGATCGCAGACGTCATCGACGGTGACGCGGTTGTCGGCCTTGGCGATGGTCCAGGCGAAGCCCGCGCTGGTCGAGGCCAGCGCCTTGAAGCCGAGATGTTGCAAGGCGCGGGCGCTGCCGACATCGAACGGGTTCGGGATGATGAAGCATCCGCTCTCATGCAGCTTCTTGAAGGCTGTGCGTTTGTCAGCAGTTGGCAGTGGCATTGGTCGCTCCCTGATATCGTTGGCCGCGCACAGATAGGCACGCAGGCTTCACGGTGCTAGTGCGGTTCGTGCACCGCGCGGCTATCTTTCGGTGCCTGATCGCGTTCGTTCAAACCGTAATCCCTGATCACGCTAGCGACGCGCAGGCGATAGTCGTCAAAAATCCGCGCGCGGCCCTTGGCCTGGGTGCGCCGGTGCTCGACCGTGTTGCGCCAGGCTTCCACCGCGGCCTCATCGCGGAAGAATGACAGCGACACGAACTTGCCCTGCTCGGTGATGCTCTCGAACCGCTCGACCGAGATGAAGCCGTCGATCTCCTGCAGGATCGGCTTCAGCTCGGCGGCAAGGTCGAAATATTGCTGCCGGTACTCCGGCTTCGGCCAGACTTCGAAGATCACGGCGATCATGGGCGTCTCCGCATTTCTGATGTGGAGCGACTATAGCTCGACCTTGCGCAGAAATGTCCGCTCTTCGGCGAGGATGAAGCGGTTTTCTTCCGCGAAGTGGAAGTTCGCCATGCCCTCTTTGTCCTGGCGCAGCCGCGCGCGATAGGCCTCGTAGGCGGCGAGGCTCTCAAACGAGATCAGCGCGAAGGCGATGTTGTTGGTGCCCTCATGCGGCATCCAGTAGCCGAGCAGATCGCCGCCGCAGCGCGGGATGATCGAGAGCCAATTCCTCGAATACTCCTCGAACATCGCGCGCTTGAACGGATCGAGCTGGTAGCGGATGAAAACGGTGACGGTCATTGATGGCCTCCGATGAATGTATTCCGTCATTGCGGGCGTCAGCGAAGCAATCCACGCCTTGGCAAGTGGCACGATGGATCGCGTCGCTTCGCTCGCAATGACTGCAAGGTGGACACTACCCGCTTGCTCCACCTCGATGCTTCGGCTATCATCGAACTATGAAAGCAGGACCCGACATCTCCCGGATCGCCGCTTTGGTCGGGGATCCCGCACGCTGCAACATGCTGACCGCGCTGATGACCGGCCGCGCCCTGACTGCGAGCGAGCTGGCGCAGGAGGCCGGCATCACGCCGCAGACGGCGAGCTCGCATCTCGCCAAGCTCGAGGCCGGCGGGCTGATCGAGCCCGAGAAGCAAGGCCGCCACCGCTACTATCGCCTCTCTGACCCCGACGTCGCCGACGTGCTCGAAGGCCTGCAGGGCATTGCCGCCCGCGCCGGCCACATGCGCGTGCGCACCGGACCGAAGGATCCGGCGCTGCGCCACGCCCGCATCTGCTACGACCATCTCGCCGGCGATCTCGGCGTGCAGATGCTCGACAGCATGAGGCGGCAGAAGCTGGTGCGCCAGAGCAAGCAGGCGATCGAGCTCACCGGCGAAGGCAAGCGCTTCATGGCCGAGGAGTTGCAGATCGACGCCGACGCGCTGACGCATCCGCGCCGTCCGGTGTGCAAGGCCTGTCTCGACTGGAGCGAGCGGCGGCACCACCTCGCCGGCACGCTCGGCGCTGCCGTGATGGACCGCTTCACTGAGTTGAAATGGGCCGCGCGCGACGCGACGCCGGGCAGCCGCGTGGTCAATTTCTCGCGAACCGGCGAGAAGCGGTTCGCAGCGCTGTTCGGCGCGGACGAGTAAGATCGCGCGTTCAGGTCAGCCCTGGCGCGGTCATTCGCGAAGCTCCGGTCTCGCTTGTCTCGCTCTCCGATACATTTGGTGCCCTCGCCGCTGTGCGCTTCGTTCAACGCGCGCCTTGCGAAATATTCTGAAACAACGCTGAGCGTGCTTGCGACGCACTGACGCAGGTGTGATGCGCAACATTCATGTCGCATTCAGTCCGCACCACTATGGTCGACGACATCGGGCACGGCTTCTGCAATGATCCGGCCGGGCGAATCGGTAATCTCAAGCTTGTTGCGGAGCCGCAGCGCGCGGCCCATTAAGAAGGAGAAGTCATGAAGTATCTTTTTGCAGCAGCAGTTTTGCTGACGACCGCCTTCGCCGGCATCAGCGCTGCGGATGCCGCCGGTGGCTGCGGCCCCGGCTGGCACCGCGGCCCCTATGGCGGCTGCGTCAGGAACCGCGGCGCTGTCGTCGTCGCTCCGGGCGCCGTCGTCGTGGAGCGCCCTGTCGTCGTCGCACCCGGCCCGGTCGTGGTGGCGCCGCGCGTCCGCGCCTGCCCCTACGGATTCACGTGGCGCTACGGCCGTTGCCGCCCGATCTGATCGCGGTGCATTCCGAACAAACAAAACCCCGCTTCGCGCGGGGTTTTTCTTTTTCGACATGGAGTCGATATCACCAGCGGCGCCAGTGATGACGGCGCCAGTGACGGCGCCAATGACGGCGGCGCCAACCCCAATGCCTGTGGTGCCAACGCCGATGATACCAACCGTGATGCCAACGCACCTGCTCGGGCTTCAGGCGATCGACCTCATCGCCCGTGGTCACGGCCGGATGCGCATCGTTGGTCGCCGGCGAACGTGCATCCTGGTTGAGGGGAAGTGGTGCGAGCGGCGCCGCCTGGGCCGTTGCTGCGAACGTGGCTGCTCCGGCGGCGACACCGAAGGCCATCTTCAGAAAATCCCGGCGTTCCATGAGAGTTTCCCTTTGTTGCTGAGTTGGACCAACTGCCCCCTTGAGTTTTTTCGCCCCGACCTGAACGTTCGCTGAACCCCGCATTCACGTTTCGCGGAACTCGACGCCTCGCGGCGGCGTCCGCCACGGTGTGACGTCACGGCCTCCTCCGCGCGCATCGGTCATGCTCGTTCCGACCGTTTCATGGACTACCGAACGGGACTAGCATCTCGCATCATAAGAACAACCTCCGGGAGGCCGCCGTGAAGTCAGGACAACCCATCAAGGATGCCAGCCACCTCTACGAAGTCGAGCGCCGCGCCCAGCACGCCGCCCGCCCCGGCTTCCGCATCATGGAGCTACAACTCTCGCCGACCCAGAAAGTGCCGTGGCACACCCACAGCAACATCTCCGACACGTTCTATGTGCTGGAACGCCGGATGCGGCTGTTCCTGCAGGAACCGAAGGAGGAAGTGAACCTGAAGCCAGGCGAAGTCTACGCGGTACGCCCGACCCGCCCTCACCTCGTCACCAATGCCGGCACGACTTCGCTGACCTTCCTGATCCTGCAGGGCGTCGGCGAATACGACTACGTGCCGCTGGCGGGGAAGTAAGGAGCGCAACACTCTCTCCATCGTCGTCCCTGCGAAAGCCGCGACCAATAACCACAGGGTTGAGTTGCTGAGCACGCTGTGGCCCCAGCGTCGCGCAACGACATCGAGCGGTGGTTATTGGTCGCGGCTTTCGCAGGGACGACGTAGGGTGAGATTCCGATTCACATCTCAAACAGCGATGAGGATAAGCGTCCGCACTCTCGCGGCGCGTTTCGCCCGAGCTTTGCGTTTGGTTTCGCCACTCTGCGAGCAGAGGGCGCAGGGAAAGCCGGGTGCCGATCGCACCCATGGGCCCCGTGCAAATGGTTAGAAAGCACGGGGGTAGGACCACAGGTGTAACCGGAACAATCCGGCTTTCCCTGCGCGATGGCTTACGGCTTACTTCATGCTCTCCCCGGCGAGACTGGGCTTGGTTGTCACCGTCTTCACAACGCGCATCGCGCAATGCGAAAAGACACCGGCCGCTAGGGCGTCAGGACCACACGACTTCACCGTCCGCTTCATGCGCATTCGTCGACTGCGCATTCGGCGTCCACCGCATCTCACGCCGCGTTCGTGACGATCGCGAAGCGCCCCTCGATCGGGTGAGACGCACATATTGAACATCTGAGTTGGGTCCGGCGTCAAATTAAATTCTGAAAATCGGAACGAATTTGATTGTCGGCTCGTAGGGTGGGTGGAGCGAAGCGATACCCATCATTGGCGCAAGTCGATGGGTATCGCTTCGCTCCACACATCCTACAGGATGGAGTTACGCATCCGGGCAGATCAGCCACCCGGCCATCCCGGTGGCACGATCCAGACCAGCCCCCGCCACGGCTCGCCACGCGCCGTCAGCGTCGTGAAGTCACGCGCAGGATGGCGGACGAGACCGAGCCGCGCCATGACGGCCTGGGAGCGCGCGTTGTCCGGGCTGGTGTAGGACACGATCTCGCGCGGGCCGAAGTCATGAACGGCATGCAGCAGCGCGGCCCTCGCGCTCTCCGTCGCGTAGCCGTGTCCCCAGGCCATGCGCGTGAATCGCCAGCCGATCTCGAAATGCTTTCCGAGCGGATGATCTTCGGCCAATCGCGGCATCACGCCGGCATAGCCGAGGAACAGGCCGTCGACGGTCTCGACGGCCCATCGAGAGATGCCGTGGTCACGCTGCGCGGCAAGATATCGCGCGAATTTCTCGTCGCTCTCTGCCCGGCCGACGGGCCCGCCATAATCGGCCATGACCTCGGGATCGGCATGCATCGCCGCGAACGCGCCGCGATGGCGGTCGTGCCATTGATGAAGTCGAAGGCGTTGCGTTTCGATCATGCGCGTGCCCTCGCCCGCTCAAGCCCTCACATCAGCTTCAGCGGCGCATCATGCACCAGCCGAAGTTCGATGTTACCGATCAGCCGCGCGCGGCGCGCCTCTGCGGTGCTGATGGCAGCTTCGGTCTGCCGCAAGGTGCTGACATTCGATCCGAGCGACACGATGCCGCCGAGCACCAGCGCAATCGATCCAAGCGCCGCGGTCTGCCCGGCCCCGAACAGGCCGAGCAGCGCAATCAGCAACAACGCGAACCCACCGGCGATTGCCACCTTCGAGCCGAGGATGATCCGCCGGGATCGTTCAGCGCTCTCGGCCAGCTCCTCGATCTGCGCCTCGATCTCTGAAATCTCGTCGGTCGGCTCGTCTTCGGTCATCAGACTGAAACCTGTAGGGCGAGTTAGGCACAGCCGTAACCCGCCGCGGATCGTGCCGAACGAAGGTGGTTGGTTACACTTATGCTAACCCACCCTACGCTTCGGTCACAGCGGCAGATTGTCGTGCTTCTTCGCGGGGATCTCGACCTTCTTATCCCTGAGCATCGCCAGTGCGCGCGCAATCCGACGCCGTGTCGAATGCGGCATGATGACGTCGTCGATGTAGCCGCGCTCGGCGGCGATGAAGGGCGACAGGAAGCGGTCTTCGTATTCCTTGGTTCGCGCCGCGATCTTGTCGGGGTCGCCGATGTCGCTGCGGAAGATGATCTCCACCGCGCCCTTGGCGCCCATCACGGCGATCTGCGCGGTCGGCCAGGCGTAGTTCATGTCGGCGCCGATTTCCTT
>NZ_VKHP01000400.1 GCF_010811875.1 Bradyrhizobium uaiense | reverse complement strand
TTGCCGCTCGACATTTGTTGATCGACAAAGCGGCGCGTGGCGCAAATTCAGCACTGCGAGGGGGCGCAATCTTGGCGGCGGCACATTAAATGCGCTGAATGGGACAGGGACAAGTACAAGTGGCGGCGCTGCTGGCCGGCGCCGCCTTCATGTTGAGTGGCTGCGGGCTGGCGGACAGCCACGCGGTATGGCCGGAAGCGTTGAAGGTCAAGGCCACCGAGCCGGCGCCGCTCGAGACGCCTCCGGATGTCAAACGGCTGGTCGCGAGCAAATTGGACTCGGTGTTCACCGCCGGCTCGCAGCCGGCCCATGTTCGGGTGTCCACCCCGCTGCACGACCCACGCGGCACCGGCTGGACGGCCTGTGTGCGCGCCGAACTGACATCCGTCATCGGCAAGCCGCTCGGGACGCAGACCTATCGCGTCTTCATCCATGAAGGCGCGATCTTCGATCGCCGGCAGGTGGAAACCGACGACAATTGCGTGACCGAAACTTACGAGCCGGTCGAGGGTGCCGTTACGGCGGAAGCGCAACGAAACGCCAAGCCTTAGGCTGAGACGTCGACATGCGCCGGCCAAGCCTGATGGCGCATGTCATGGCAGGTCAGACGTTGCTGACGCCGCCGTCGACGACCATGTCGGAGCCGGTCATGAACGAGCTCTCGTCCGAGGCCAGGAAGACGGCCGCCGCCGCCAATTCCTCGGGACGGCCGATCCGCAGCATCGGCGTGTAGTTGGAATACATCTTGCGGATCGCGGCGGCTTGCTCGGGCGTCGACGCCTGGGAGTCCATGATCGGCGTGTCGACCGGACCGGGGCTGAGCAGGTTGGCGCGGATGCCGCTGTCCTTGAACTCGGCCGCCCAGGTCCGGACATACGAACGCACCGCTGCCTTGGTGGCGGCATAGGTCGAGTGGTTCGCCAGGCCCATATAGTGCATGGCCGAGGACACCAGGATGATCGATCCACCGCCAGTCATCATCGGCAGCATCTTCTGCACCAGGAACAGCGGCCCCTTGGCCATCAGGTTGAACGTGCGGTCGTAGTGCTCCTCCGTGATCTCACGTAGCGGCACTTGTTCGGTGAAGCCGGCGTTGGATACGACGACGTCCACCCTGCCCTTCGCCTTGCGAACCGTCCCGGCGACACGGTCGAGATCATCGAGCCTGGACGCATCCGCCTGGATTGCGGTGACGCCACCGCCGATCAGCTTCGCCGCCTTGTCGAGCGCGTCCTGGCGACGGCCGAAGATGAACACGTGCGCGCCCTCCTTCACGTAGCGCTGCGCGATGGCGAGCCCGATGCCGCTGTTGCCGCCGCTGATCACCGCGACCTTGCCTTCCAATCTCGACATGTTAATTCCTTTGAGTTGCGCGCCCGGATCGTCCGGGAACCTTGCAGCTAGGCGCGCCCGCATCGGCCGATCAGTGCGCACCTGCGCACACCGGTGGTGCAAAAATGATCCGGATAACTGGCGTTCCGGGAGGTGCGTTCTTGACGCGACTGATGGGCTGGTCGGTCACCGCGAACGTGCGATCGCGTCGTCCGCCATATGCTGAACGGCGCGTTAACATGACCGCCCAAATTGCTTGATGGCCTCAACGGCATTTTCCATCTCTCTCCGCTACGTTGCCCCTGACGAACGCAGGCTGATTTGCCTCGCGGACCGGGGAAACAGGGACGTGGCCGATATTGCTGACCAGGCAATGATCCGCCGTGCATCGCGCAACGATGCCACGGACGATCGCGCGTTGCCGCCGCTGTCAGCCGCGCCGGTCGGCGCGTGGCGTGCGCTTGCCGAGCGCGCGATCGAGGCCAATGGCTATTATCAGCCCGACTGGGAATTGGCGGTCGATGCCTCCGCGCGCGACCGCACCGGCGCGGCGCTGCTCAGCGCCACCGGCGATGCCGGGCAATTGATCGGGCTGTTGCCGGTGGCTCCGCTGCGGCGGATCTATCGGATCCCCCTGCCCGCGCTGGTCGGCGCCGAACCCTATGGCACGCTGTGCACGCCGCTGCTCGACCGCGACGCCGCCGAGCAAGCGGCCGGCAAGATGTTGCAGCAGGCACGCAATGCCGGCGCGCATGCACTGATCCTGCGCACCACCTCGCTCGAGGGTCCCGCCATGGCGGCGATCCGCGCGGTGCTCTCGCGCGACGGTTTGCAGCCGCGGGTGCTGAGCGCCTATCAGCGCGCTCAGCTCGATGCGACGCGCGACGCCGATGAATTGCTGCGCGACGCACTCGGGCCCAAGAAGCTGAAGGAGCTTCGTCGCCAGCGTCATCGCCTGTCCGACCATGGTGCGGTGCGCTTCGAAGTTGCGCGCACGCCGGACGCGGTGGCCGCAGCGCTCGAGACTTTCCTTGCCCTCGAAGTCGCCGGCTGGAAGGGCCAGCGCGGCACGGCGCTCAGCCAGCATGCCGGCGACCAAACCTTCATCCGACGCGCGACATCGGCCCTGGCCGAAGCCGGGCGCTGCGAGATCGTCACGCTGCATGCCGGCGGCACGCCGGTCGCAGGCGGCATCGTGGTGCGCCATCAGGACCGTGCGTTCTTCTTCAAGATCGGCATCGACGAGCGCTTTGCGAAGCATTCGCCCGGCGCGCAATTGACGTTGGAGCTGACACGCCATCTCTGCGCCGATCCCGCGATCAATTCGGCCGATTCCACCGCGGCGCCCGGCCACCCCATGATCGACCCGATCTGGCGCGGCCGCTTCGCGATCGGCGACCTGCTGCTGCCGCTGCGGCGGCGCGATCCGCTGGTCCCGGCCATTCACGCCGCGCTGAGCCTGAACAATCTCGCTTACGAAGCCGCCCGCGGCGCCGTCGGCTTCATCCGCAGCCGGCGCAGCAAGCGGGGATAGCACGGTCCTTACACGAGCTCGCGCGGAACGATAGGCTGCGCCTGACGGCTTCGAGCCGATGATGTCGTGACCCGGCGCAAACATGACGATCCAGGAACTCTACCTCCGGCAGGACGCGTTGACCGACCCCGGCGCGCTGGCCGGGGCATATGATGATTTGCCCGAGACGGTCTCCGGACTGTGCGAGGTTGTCTCGGGACTGATCGTCCACGTCGCATGGGCGGAACGTTACGGCGTCCCGCCCGATATCCCGATGGTCAGGCAAACCCGACCGGTCGCAGATCGATTGAAGCTGATCCAGGAGGCATTCGCCGGCTCGCTCACCGCGGCACGCGCGCCGCGCAGCCGCACGTTCGGCACGTGTCGCGACTACGCACTCCTGCTGTGCAGCATGCTCCGAAGCCGATCGATCCCGGCGCGGGTCCGCGGCGGCTTCGCTACTTACATCGGCGACGACATCTATCACGACCATTGGATCTGCGAATATTGGTCACCGGGCGACAAGCGCTGGCTGCAGGCCGATGCACAGCTCGACGCGATGCAGATCGATCAGCTGCGGATCCCGTTCGACAGCGCGAACCTGCCGCGCGAAGCGTTTCTGACGGCTTCGCAGGCCTGGCGGCTGGCACGATGCAATGCGGTTGCTGCCGGAGCCTTCGGGCATGGCGCAAGCGCCGGTCTGTGGTTTCTTCACGTCAACGTCTACCGTGACCTGCTGTCGCTCACGAACCGGCAAATATCGGCCTGGGACAGCTGGCGTGATGCTGTGCCGGCGAGCAAGGTGTTGAAGGTCGACGTCCTCGCCGAGCTCGACCGGCTGGCGGATCTGGTCACGACGTTCGAGAATGGCTCGCACCAATTTGCCGTGCTGGATGAGGCGGCATCGCGCAATCTGATGCCGCCCTGGCTTTCGTAACCGACCGAGCGGATGCGACCTGTGCCGCGTGCTCGGACTCCCGAGCGGATTCGAGACGGCCGAGTTCGCCGCGGCCGATGGTTTACCTTTTCGTAGCCATGCAGACACATCAAGAAACAAACAGCCTCCACCGTCAGGTTGGTGTCAGCTAGGCTCAATAGCGTTGCGGCGCGCTGTTTCTCAGACGGCGCATGCCCTTG
Source organism: Bradyrhizobium uaiense (assembly GCF_010811875.1). Taxonomy (GTDB): domain Bacteria; phylum Pseudomonadota; class Alphaproteobacteria; order Rhizobiales; family Xanthobacteraceae; genus Bradyrhizobium; species Bradyrhizobium uaiense. Next base: position 760 of record NZ_VKHP01000400.1, on the reverse strand, counting down.
CCTGGAAAGCCTCATCCGGTGGAAGCATCGGGTGAGGCTTTCTGCAGGCGCGCTCCGCGAGGCCATGGCCGGCGGCCGCTTCGTACGCTCGGCGGACCAGAAACGAGGCTCCCCGAGGCGCGAATATGGTCGCTACTGCAACGGCGAATGCGGCGCCGGCAGCATGATGGTCGAGTGCATTTCCTCGAGCAGCTGCGTGCCCTTGCCGAGGAATTCCAGCCAGGCTGGATCCTTCATCGCGCCGCCGCGCGCAGCAGCCCGGGCGTTGAGATCGGGATAGGCCCAGATGTGACAGACCTCGTTGGGCTGTCCTGCATCGGTGTGCCAGAGGCCGACGATCTTGGAGTATTTCTCGCGCTCCGGCATCACGCCCGTGAACAGATCGAGCCATTGCTTGACGCCGCCGAGCGGCTTGGCGCGATAGTTGCGGAATTCGTAGATGTTGCCCTTGGTGGCCGGCGCCACCGGCGCAATGATCGCATTGAGCAGCCGGACCTCCTGGCGCACCAGCAGCGGACGGATCGCCGGGATGTACTCGCCGGTCCAGCGCGGATTCCTGGAAAGCTCCGCACGCAGCCGGGTCCGCTCATTGAGGTCGGCGTAGCTCCACATGTGCATGACCTGATTGAGCGGACCGATCTCGGTGATCCAGTAACCTTCCAGCTTGCCGAAATTGTCGGCGCGGATGTCGCGCGAGATCGTGCTCGCGGCCTTCACCATCTCGCCGACGGTGCCTGGACGTACCGTGTAGGTGCGCAGC
>NZ_VKHP01000399.1 GCF_010811875.1 Bradyrhizobium uaiense | reverse complement strand
TCGGCGGCCTTCAGGCTCAACGCGATTTTGCCCTGCGGCCCGATCTCATTACCGCGCCGCTCGCGACCATTGGTGGTAGCGCGGCAGTGCCGTCAACCGTCGACGTCTATGTCAACAACATCAAGACATTTTCTCAGGACGTCGCGTCGGGCCCTTTCAGCGTGAACAACGTACCGCTGATTTCCGGCGCCGGCACGACGCAACTCGTGGTGCGGGATTCGGCAGGTCACGAAATCCAGACGTCGGCGCCGTTTTATGCGACCTCTAGCCTGCTTGCGCCCGGGCTGAGCAGCTGGTCGGTGGAGGGCGGATTGCCGCGGCTGTCCTACGGCTCGAGCAGTGACGTCTATGTCGGCTCGCCTGTCGGCTCCGCAACCCTGCGACGAGGTATCTACGACGGCTTGACAGCAGAGGCGCACGTCGAAGGCGGAGCCGGCGTCATCAACGGTGGCATCGGTGGTGTCTTCAGAACCGGGACGATCGGTGTCGCCGCCGTGGCCTTGGCTGGCAGCGGAAGCGGCACGAACCGCGGTCTGCAGAGCTACGCTTCCTATGAGACCCGGCTCTTCGGCGTGAGCATTTCGGCGAGTTCGCAACACACCTTCGGCACCTACGACGACCTTGCCTCGGCGACCGCAAGATTGCAAAACATCGCGACGCTGAACGGCGGCCTGCAAAACCTGAACGGTCTGTTCAACTACCTGCCCGGCAGAATCGCTTCGCTGTCGAACTCGTTCGCCTATGTGACCGGCATCTATGGCAGCGCCCGTGCGCCGGTCGCACTCGATCGCATCACTTTCAGCGCTCCGATGCCGTTCGACCCCCGGGCCAACCTGAGTGCAAGCTTTGTCGGTCTGCGCGATGACTCAAGCCATCGTTCCAATATCGTGACGGCCTCTTACTCGCGTTCGTTGCCCTATAATGCGTCGATATTCTCCACAGTCTTCCACGATTTCCGTACCAAAAGAAATACCGGCGTGTTCGCCGGTTTGAGCATCCCTTTTGGCGACGCTGCTTCTGTTACGACCGGGGTTTCGAGCGGACGGAGCGGTACGACCGGTAGCGTTGATGCCGTCAAGTCGCTTGGGCCGGAGCCTGGCAGCTATGGCTGGCGCGTCCACGATTCCGAAGGCTCATCGAGGTACCGGGAGGCAACGGCTTCCTACAGGTCGAGCTACGGCACCATCCAGGCAGGCGCAAGCCAGGCCGGATCCGGCAGCGTGGGATCGCTGGAATTGCGCGGTTCGATCACCACCATGGGAGGTGGTGTTTTCCTTTCGAACTGGATCGACGACAGTTTCGCGGTGGTCGCGACTGGCGTGCCGGATGTCGAGGTCCTCAGCGAGAATCGTCGGGCTGGTGTCACCGATTCCAGCGGTATGCTGCTGATTCCGACGCTCCGGTCCTATCAGAGGAACAAGATTGCGATCGACCCAACGAACCTTCCGGTCGACGACGAAGCAGCAACGACGCATGACATCGTCGCTCCAGCCGATCGCGCCGGGATGCTCGTCAGATTTGACGTCCGCAAGGAGACGACGGCTGCGCTGGTTACCTTTGTCGGGCCTGACAATCGCGTTCTGCCGGCCGGAGCCGTCGGCCACATGACCGGCGGAGACAGGTTTGTCGTAGGCTACGACGGGCAGGCCTACATCAAGGGGCTATCGTCAATGAACGAAGCCGAAATCGAGTTAGCCGACACACGCTGCCGCGCCACATTTGCGTTTATTCCGCGGCCGGGCGAACAAGTCCGGATCCCCGGGATCGCGTGCCGATGATGCAGTCATTCATACGAAAATAGTGTCTTCCTATATCAATCTCCCCGATCATCCGTTCCGACCAACCCGCATCGTGAGATCGAAATCGTGGTCATCGGCTCAAAGCGAACTTTGGTCTTCGCCCTGCTCCTGCAATTTGCGGCATCGCTTTCGGCCCATGCCCAAAGCTGCTCCGTTACCTCGGCGTCCGGCAACTACGGATCCGTCGACATTCTGGCGGGTGGCGCCGTCGACACGACCTCGACATTTACCGTAACATGCAGCGGCTGTGCGCTCGGCTGCACGGTTAATGCGTGTGTGCAATTCAACCAGGGGGCGCCCAACAGCAGCAGCTCGGTTCGATCACTTGGAAGTGGGGCGAATACGGCAATACACGAGCTCTATACCGATTCCGGGCGCACGCAGGTTTGGGGATCCTGGGGATATGGTACCACCGCGTATGGCTCCGGTGGCGTCAGCATCAATCTCAGCCTTCCCCTTTTGGGCGGGCCCGCGCAACAAACTCTGACCGTCTATGGGCGCTTTCTCGCCAATCAGCAGTCAACGATACCCGGGACCTACGTCTGGAGTACGGCCTCTCCGGTCGTCGCCTACGCGGCCTATCTTCTGACTAGCCCGAATTGTTCGTCGAACCCGGGGACGACGACAAATGCAGGCTCCTCGCCCTGGACGGCGACAATCGCCGGAAATTGCATTGTTTCGACTACGCCACTCAACTTCGGTAACGCTTCGCTGTTGACGTCGAACATTGACGGCGTTGGAACGATTTCAGTGAAGTGCACCAATACGACCCCGTACTCGATCGGCCTCGACAACGGACTACATGCAAGCGGCAGCCAACGGCGCATGCAGGCAGGCTCCAGCTTCATCAATTACAATCTCTTTACGGACGCGGCCCGGAGCGGCGCCTGGACAAGCACGACATCCGCTACAACCTGCACGTCCGGTGCCAATACCTGCGTGCTTGGCACAGGAACGGCGTTGATTCAGAACGTTTCAGTCTATGGGCGAGTTCCACCGCAAACCTCGCCACCACCAGGAGCCTACGCCGACACCATCGTCGTCACCGTGACCTTCTAGCCCGATCTTCCCGGATTAGCGGATAGAAAGTCCGAAAGTCAAAATCGACACAACGCCGATCGCGGCAAATGTCCAACTCCTTCAATTTCGACAGCCGATGACCGCACCAGTTTCGCACCAGAAAGGAGCTCACCGAAACGCAACGAAAGCGATCAAATTCGAACGAAAGCGCTGCCAAATCAACCAAGCCGATCGTTATCCCGCTGCTCATAACGGTCTGCTCGAAGGCTCGTGCATCTGAAGGCTCGTGCATCTGATGGCGCAGCATGCTCGTGACGTGGGCGCGGGCAGAACAAGACGGTCCAGATATCATCTTCTGAGAGTTTGTCCGTTTTGTTCCCTATCATAACCAATTCCACGATCGGCGCATAAGCGCCCTGCTTCTCTCACTAGTGCGCAGCATCTTGTGAGGATGAAGCGCGTGAGGACGAGAGCGCCCGAATCCTCGTGAGGAGTGGCAGAGCATTAATGTGCCCAAACTGCGGATCGTCGAACAATCCGTTTGGGAGCAGGCGCACGCTTTGAAAACCGAGAAGGGTCACTTGGCCAGTCACATGAAGCGACGGGCGCCGCATCTCTTGTCTGGTCTCCTTCGGTGCGGTTGCTGCGGATCTGGCATGTCAGTCCACGACCGCGACAAGACCGGAAAGACCAGGATTCGTTGCTCAGCCGTGCGCGAGAGTGGCAGTTGTTCAAATCGCAGGATCATCTACCTGCGCGACGTCGAAAGACTTGTGCTCAGCGGGATGGTCGAGGAGTTGAAGGACCCACGGCTGATCGAGACCTATGTCCGCAACTACAACAGTGAGCGAGAGCGGCTTGCGGGTAACGCCTCTGCGGAGCGCCTGCGGCTAGAGGCCAAACGTGATCGGATCGAAGGCGAGCGTCAGCGCAACATTGATCTCGTGATCAAGTACGTGATTTCCGAGGAGGATGCTAAACAACGGATCGCCGAGCTGAAGCAAGAGCGGTTGCGCGTCGAGGCGGAACTGGCTGCGCTCGAGGAGGCCCCTACCCCCATCTCACTGCATCCGGCAACGCTGGACCGCTACATCGAAACCGTCAATGCGCTTGCCGACACGATAGCCACGCAAGCGCGGAGGACGACCGGGGCCCGCTGGTCGCCGACTTCAGGTCGCTTGTGCACAGTGTCATCGTCCACCCGAAAGGCCCTTGGGAAGGCTTCGAGATCGAGGTCAAGGGAAAGCTGGCCGCATTGGTCGGCGGAGAGGTCTTTCCGAAGGCCCACCACAATAGTGGGGGACCGTTGGTAGCGGGAGAGGGACTCGAACCCCCGACCCCAGGATTATGATTCCCGTGCTCTAACCAGCTGAGCTACCCCGCCATGGGCTCGCGATCGGCGGCATAAGCCGTACCTGCGAACGCGCGGCATATAAAGAGTGGCAAGTGCGCCTGTCAAGCAAACCCGGACAGGACCGCAACTTATTGCAGACAGAGGCTATTTCGGCCTGACCGATGGGTCGCCACCGGGGCTGCCGGGCGGTGGAATCACCGGCGTGTTGCCGCCTTGCGGGGTCGGCGCACGCATTTCGGGATCGACACCGGCCGGCGGGCACAGGACACCGTCGGATTTGGCGAGCTTGTCACCGAGCGCCTGGCCGCCCTGCCCGGTCGTGGTTCCCTCCGGAACCGCAGCACCCGGATGCGAAGGCTGTTGCGGCGCGCAATTCACGGCCGTGCGTGACGGCGCCGGCGGCGCGGTCTGTGCCGGCGGCGTGGCGGGCGCGGGCGGCGCCTGCGCCGCGACAACGGCCGGCGCCAGCATCAGCATACAGGACAAAGCGAGCGTTCGATTGATCCTCATGACGAGAAAACAGGGACGAGGCGCCGATGTTCCCGGTCAAATCCTCACGATTTGCGGAAACGGATCAGCGAGAAATGCCCCATCGGCG
>NZ_VKHP01000398.1 GCF_010811875.1 Bradyrhizobium uaiense | reverse complement strand
CAGTTCACTGCTTCTGTTCCTGGTTGTGGGGGGGGAGCTCACGGCTCCTGTCTGTCTGGGCCCGCTCGCCTCGCTCTATGGCGTCGGGCTGATGTCCTGGCATTATGGCGGCATGAGCCCGGCGATTTTCATCGCACGCCTTCATGACGCGGTTTCAGTCACTCATTTCGAGGTCGGCATCATCAAGGCGCCATTCATGGCACTCGTGATCGGGCTTGTCGCGGCCGTGGAGGGATTGAGCGTCAAGGGCAGCGCGGAATCGCTAGGACAGCAGACGACGGCGTCGGTCGTGAAATCGATCTTCCTCGTGATCGTGCTCGACGGATTGTTCGCGGTTTTCTTCGCTTCGATCGGGATGTAACCATGGCGGATACGCCAGCGATCCATATCCGCGACCTCGTGGTCGGCTTCGGCGAGAAGATCATCCTCGATCATCTCGATCTCGACGTGAACGGGGGCGAGATTCTCGGCCTCGTGGGCGCGTCGGGGGGCGGAAAGTCGGTGCTGATGCGGACATTGGTCGGCCTTCTTCCGAAGCGGAGCGGGCAGATCGATTTCGCGGGCGATAGCGATGACGAACGCCGCTGGGGCGTCCTGTTCCAGCAGGGAGCGCTGTTCTCGGCCTTGACGGCTCGCCAGAACATCCAGTTTCCGCTGCGCGAGTGCGCACGGCTGTCGCCAGTACTGCTCGACGAGATTGCCAACGCGAAGCTCGAGATGGTCGGCCTGACGCGCGAAGACGGTGACAAGTATCCGTCGGAGCTCTCGGGCGGCATGACCAAGCGGGTTGCGCTCGCGCGGGCACTGGCGCTCGACCCGTCGCTCCTGTTTCTTGATGAGCCGACGTCGGGTCTCGATCCCATTGCTGCGGGCGAATTCGATGCTTTGATCCGGACGCTGCACCGGACGTTGCGCTTCACCGTATTCATGGTGACGCACGATCTGAACAGCCTGCAGGCCATCTGCGACCGGGTCGCCGCGCTCGCCGACGGCAGGATCGCGGCAATCGGCCGGCTGTCGTCGGTGCTCAAGTCCGATCATCCTTGGGTCCAGGCTTACTTTCATGGCGCCCGGGCGCAGAAGCTGGGCCTCGGCAACTAGGCAAGAGAGACGCATATGGAAATCCGCGCGCCCTACATCATCGTTGGTGCTTTCGTATTGTCCGCAATCGTCGCCGTGTTCGGCTTCGTCTACTGGCTGAACAATTTCGGAGGAATCGGAAAACGGGAGACATATCAGGTCGTCTTTGTCGATCCCGTGCCGGGTCTGCTCGTCGGGGCAGGCGTTCTCTTCAACGGAATCCGCGTCGGTGAGGTCACAGCCCTTGAGCTGATTCCGGAGCGGCCGCACGAGGTTCACGCCACGATCGCGGTCGCCGAGCGCACGCCGGTGCATAGCGACACGCGAGTCGGCCTCGATTTCCAGGGGCTGACCGGTGTTCCCGTGATCGCGCTGGAAGGTGGTGATGATGCGGGCGCGCCGCCGGCGCGCGAACCCCTGGTGGCCGAAAAGGGGGCCGGACGGAGCATGACGCAGGCGGCCCGCGATGCCTTGCGCCGTGTCGATGCCGTCCTGTCTGAGAACGCCGCGCCGCTGCACAGCACGATCGACAATCTCAGCACGTTCGCCGAAGGGCTCGCACGCAACACGCCGAAGCTCGACGGAATTGTGGCCGGACTGGAGCGCATGACCGGGGGCGGTGCGTCCGCGCCGCGCAAGGTGGTGTACGACCTTCATGCGATGAATAGCTTCGGCGCGCAACGCCATGCGAATCTGCCCGAGCAACTGGTCATGGCAGAGCCGACCGCGATCGCGCGGTTGCAGACCCAGCGCTTCTTGTTCACGCCGGATGAAGAAACTCAGGGATTCGAGGGGGCGCAGTGGAGCGACAGTCTCCCGGTACTGGTGCAGGCGAGGTTGCTCCAGAGCTTTGAGAATTACGATGTGGACCATGCGCCATTGCGCGCCGACAGCGGCGTAGAGGGCGCGCGGCGTCTGCTCATAGATTTGCGTCGGTTCGAAATTGTGCTGGGAACCCAACCGCGCGCCACGATCGCCTTCTCCGCAAAGATCGTGGATCGAAATGGTCAGGTGAAGGCTGCAAAGCTTCTTGAGGGATCCGAAGGAATTAGCTCGCTCGCTCCGTCCGATGCGGCAGCCGCATTCGATCGGACTTTCGGCGCCCTCGCAAGCGAGCTCGTGATGTGGGTTGCGACGACGGACTGAACCAGATCCTCGACGCGTGCCTCACAGAGATGTATGAGTCTTGCGCGCGTCTGTAGCCAGGCCAAGGTCGCCGCGACCTAACAGCCCGGCACCAGCAGGCTTCGGCAGTGCCGCGCAATGGTAATCTCCTCATTGGTCGGAATGACCAGCACATCTACGGGACTGCTCTTCACGGCGATACGTTGTTCGCCCCGCGCATTCGCGGCCGGATCAATGCTGACGCCGAGCCAGGAGAGTCGATCGCAGATGCGCTGCCGGATTTCGGCGGCATGCTCGCCGATGCCGCCGGTGAACACCAGGCCGTCGAGGCCGGCAAGAGTATTTGCCATCACGGCGACTTCTGCAGCGACGCGAAATGTGAAGAGATCTATGGCTTCGCGGGCCGCAGGCTCGTGGCTCGCCAGCAGTGCGCGCATGTCGGCAGACACCCCTGAGACGCCGAGCAGGCCAGATCCCTCGTACAGCAAATGTTGTACGTCTTCGACCGACATCTTTTCCGCCTGCATGAGATAAAGCAGCACGCCGGGATCGATCGTTCCACAGCGTGTACCCATCACAAGACCGTCGAGTGGGGTCAGTCCCATCGTGGTGTCGACGCTTTTTCCGTTCCGCAAGGCACAGAGGCTTGCGCCGTTGCCGAGATGCGCCACGACGACGCGCTTGTCGGCCACTTGCGGCGCGATCGCGGCGATCTGGCTCGCAACGTACTCGAAGGAGAGGCCGTGGAAGCCGTAGCGGCGGATGCCGCGCTCGCCGAATTGCCGCGGGATGGCAAAGCGGTTTGCCGGCGGCGTCAGGCCGTGATGGAAGGCGGTATCGAAGCAGGCGATCTGCGTCAGTTCCGACTGCAGTGACAGTATGGCCCGGACCGGCGCCAGGCAGCGTGGCTGATGCAGCGGCGCAAGCGGCGTCAACGCCTCCAACGTGGCGAGAGTCTGTCCAGCAATGACGACCGGCGTGGAAAATGTTTGCCCGCCATGGACAATGCGGTGGCCGACGGCGGCGAGCCTGCCGTCAGCGAGATACTCATCGGTCCAGGCAAGCATATCGCTGAACAGGTCGCTGTTCCCCGACGTGCCGCTCGCTCGACGCTTCGTGAACAACTGCTTGCCTGAGGCATCGCTCACCACGACGCGCGGGGCTTTCTCGTGCTCGTCAAGCAGGCCCTTGCATTGCAGCATCGGCTCGGCCGACGCAATGTCGAACAGGCCGAGCTTGATGCTGGATGAGCCGGCGTTGAGCACCAGGACGCTGTCGGACATAGACGGTCTGTCTCGCGTGTTCGCTGCTTCAGTCAACGGATTTGTGGTCTGTGGTGCCGTAGGGCCAGACCCAGTCACGGATCGCCGGCATGTCCTCGCCATGCTCGCGCACGTAGCGGGTGTGCTCGGTCAGCGCGTCGCGGAGTTGCTGCTTAACGTGGGCCGCCGCGATGTCGAGCCCTGGCACCCGCTCGATTGCTTCGATGGCGAGGTGGAAGCGGTCGAGGCCGTTCAACACCACCATGTCGAATGGCGTCGTGGTGGTGCCCTCCTCAGCGAAGCCCCGCACGTGCATTCCGTCGTGATTGGCGCGGCTGTAGGTCAGGCGATGGATCAGATAGGGATAGCCGTGATAGGCGAAGATGACAGGCTTGTCGCGGGTGAACAAGCTGTCGAAGTCGCGGTCCGACAGTCCGTGCGGATGCTGCTCAGTCGGCTGCAGCGTCATCAGGTCAACCACGTTGACGACGCGAATCTTCAACTCCGGCAGCGCCTTGCGGAGCAGGTCGACGGCGGCGAGTGTCTCCAGCGTCGGAACGTCGCCAGCGCAGGCCATTACCACGTCTGGCTCGGCGTTGACGGCCTCGGTGCCAGCCCATCTCCAGATGCCGATGCCTGTCTCGCAATGGGTGATCGCATCGCGCATCGAAAGCCATTGCGGAGCCGGCTGCTTCCCGGCCACAATCACATTGATGCGGTCATAGGTGCGCAGGCAGTGATCCGCGACCCAAAGCAGGGTGTTCGCATCAGGCGGGAAATAGACACGGACGATATCGGCCTTCTTGTTGGTGACGAGATCGACAAAGCCGGGATCCTGATGACTGAATCCGTTGTGGTCCTGCCGCCAGACATGCGAGGTGAGGAGATAGTTCAACGACGCGATCGGCCGCCGCCAAGGCAGCGCACGCGAAACCTTCAGCCATTTGGCGTGCTGGTTGAACATTGAGTCCACGATGTGGATGAAGGCCTCGTAGCAGGAGAAGAAGCCGTGGCGGCCGGTGAGCAGGTAGCCTTCGAGCCAGCCTTGGCAGAGATGCTCGCTCAGGACCTCCATCACACGTCCGTCATGAGCCAGATGAACGTCATAGGGCTCGATGCCTTCCATCCAGACCCGGTCAGTGGCCTCGAAGACCGCGTCGAGCCGGTTGGACGCGGTTTCGTCCGGACCCATGATACGGAAATTGCGCGCCTCGGCATTCAGTTCCACGACCTCGCGCAAGAACTTGCCGAGTTCTCGCGTGGCTTCGGTGACCGTGCTGCCTGGAGCGGTGACTTCGACCGCATGCGCTCGGAAATCCGGCAGCGTCAACTCCCGCTTCAAAAGGCCCCCATTGGCGTGCGGGTTGGCAC
>NZ_VKHP01000397.1 GCF_010811875.1 Bradyrhizobium uaiense | reverse complement strand
CAAGGTCGCAGCGCTTGCGGTGGTCAATGCGGTCGGCAGTGTGACGGTCGGCAACGGTCCGTGGTTCTGGGCGGCGCCGTTCGAGATCGGCGGCGAGTTCGGCGGGCGCGGCCTGCCGCCGTCGTTCAGTCAGGACATGCTGAAGCTGCGACTGAAGGGCGGTGCCGACGCAACGGCGGCCGAGAACACCACGCTGGTCGTGGTCGTGACCGATGCGCAATTGACAAAACCACAGGCGCGGCGGCTAGCGATGATCGCGCAGACCGGCATGGCGCGCGCGATCTATCCAGTGCATGCCCCGCTCGACGGCGATGTGGTGTTTGCCGCGGCGACCGGCGCCAAGCCGGTCGATCCACTGTTCGGCCTGACCAAGCTCGGCGCGATCGCGGCCAACACGGTCGCGCGCGCGATCGCACGCGGCGTCCATTCAGCGACTGCGCTGCCCTTCCCCGGCGCACTGCCGAGCTGGCAGGACCGGTTCGGCTAGGGCCGCGAAGGCAGTGTACTCCCTCGCCCCGTTCTTGCGGGGAGAGGGTTGGGGTGAGGGGCTGCCTCCGCATCGAGGGTGATAAACGGACTCGCGGAGACTCCCCCTCACCCGGAACGCATCTGACGATGCGTCATAGCCGAAGCTTTGCTTCGGCGTTGTTGAGAACGGCCGCCGACGCGGCCTATGCCTCTCCCCGCACGCGGGGCGAGGCGCGGAGCTTGCGGTCGTACCGCCCCAGTTAAGCGCTGACCGACAGCGACGAAGACGCCTGCGCCGAGATCGCCTGCGACTGGCGCTGGATCAGCTGCTCGATGAAATTGTAGGACGAGGTCGCGTTGCTGCTGGCGGAGGATGAGGTCGTGCTGCCGGTCGTGGAAGCCGTGGCCGGCGTCGTCATCGACACCTTGGAGCCGTCGGCATAGGTCGTCGTCGTCGTGGTCGAGCCGTCGCTGTTGGTCACCGACGTCGAGGTGGCGCCGTTCAGCGCCTGCATCAAGGGATCGGAGCTCGATCCACCCGAGCCGCTGCTGGAGCCGGATCCATCGGTCGAGCCGGTTTCCATGTGGTGGCGGTGATGGCCGCCGCCCTTGTGGCCCTGCAGCGCCTGCGACATCTCGTCGAGGCTGACGCTGCCGTCGCCATTCTTATCGAGCTTGGAGAACACGTCGTCGGCCTGCGCGATGTTGGTGCCGCCGGCGCCGAGCGCCTTCTCGAATTCCGTCTTGGTGATCTGGCCGTTGCCGTCGGCGTCGATCAGCGAGAACAGGTCCTTCAACGCAGCCGACTGGCTGGTCGACGTCGTGCCGGTCGAAGCCGAGCTGGTCGATGCCGTGGCCTGCGTCTGGCTTTGCGCGTCGAGCAGCGCGCTCATGGTCTGCGGCGAAATCTGCTGGGTGGCAGAGCCCGATCCGGCGCTGGTGCTGCTGCCGGTCGACGTCGATGTCGTGGTCGAGGAGGCGAACAGCCCGGTCGACTGGCTGCCCTGACTGGAACTGCCGGTCTGGGTCGTCGACTTCGACGACATCAGCGAGCTCAAAAGATCGATGGCTGATGACGCAGCGCCAATGGCAAATAACATGGCAATACTCCAACAAGGCCGCGCCTGGCGGCTCAAACGCTGATCAGTGGCTGAGCAAAGGGTGTGCCGTGGCAAAAACCCAATAAAACCAGGCCTTGGCGTATCGATACGGGCTCTGCACACCCGGCAAGAGCTGCCGCCGGCGGCAGAATTTTCCCGCTCGGAGGCGCCGTCGGCTCGCATTGCCCGCCGCGCCTGCGCATGTTAGGCGGGATCACCCGTCGCCCCCTGAAGTCTTTCGGAACTGCGCTATGACTCAGTCATTCACCCCGCGTCCCCTCATTATCGCTCCGTCGATCCTGGCGTCGGATTTCTCAAAGCTCGGCGAGGAGGTCCGCGCCGTCGACCAGGCCGGCGCCGACTGGATCCATCTCGACGTGATGGACGGACATTTTGTGCCGAACATTTCCTACGGTCCCGACGTCATCAAGGCGATGCGGCCGCACACCAGGAAGATCTTCGACGCCCATCTGATGATCGCGCCCTGCGACCCCTATCTCGAGGCCTTCGCCAAGGCGGGCTGCGACCACATCACGGTGCATGCCGAAGCCGGCCCGCATCTGCATCGCTCGTTGCAGGCGATCCGCGCGCTGGGCAAGAAAGCCGGCGTCTCGCTCAATCCGGCCACGCCGGCGAGCGCGATCGAATATGTGCTCGACCTGATCGACCTGGTGCTTGTCATGTCGGTCAATCCCGGCTTCGGCGGCCAGGCCTTCATCCGCTCGGCGATCGGCAAGATCTCCGACGTCAGGGCGATGGTCGCGGGCCGTCCGATCGACATCGAGGTCGATGGCGGCGTTGCGCCCGATGTCGCGGGCCAGCTCGCCGCGGCCGGCGCCAACGCCTTTGTCGCGGGCTCTGCCGTGTTCAAGGGCGGCACGGTCGAGGCCTACAAGACCAACATCGCCGCGATCCGCCATGCGGCGGCGGAGGCGCGCGGCGAAGCGATCTGACTATCCGGCGGAGCTAAAATACTGCGGGCGGCGTGACCGCGGCATTCGCCGCCTGGTCCGCCGCCTCTTCGCTGTCTGCTTGTGACAACAGGCGCGACGGCCGCACCACGGTCACCGTGCACGGCGCTTCCCCGGCGACCTTGGCGGACACGCTGCCGAGCAGCGCGCGCCGCATCGAGTTCTGCCGCGCGCCGATGATGATGTGGTCGACCAGATTGACCGCGGCGAATTCCAGGATGGCGGCTGCGGGATCGATCGCCTCCAGCACATGCACGGTCAGCCGGTTATCCCCGAGCCGGAACGGCCGCGCCCAGTGCTGGAGCGCCACCAGGCGATCGACATGCTTGTTCTGGCCCTGGTCGTCATGACTGCGGTCGATCGCCAGGCGATTGAGCTTCAGCACATTGACGCAGGCGAGCCGTGCCGATGGCGAGGTCGATAGCACCTGCTCGGCGATGGTGCGGATGGTCTCGTTCAGCGCCTCGTCGCCCTCGCCGATGTCGAGCGCGACGGCGACGATCGGGCTCGATGCAAGCTGCGCCGCGACATTGGACTTCGGCTGCGGCGGCGCCGCGCCGAGATTGAACCGGCGACGCCAGACCGCAAGCAGCGGATTGCGTTTGAGCCGCTGCGCCCGCGCGGTGAGCTTCACCTGTTCTGGATGGCCGAGATCGAAGGCAAGCTGCGCCGCCGTCGGATAACGCGCCACTGGGTCGATCTCCAGACAGCGCAGCACGATTTCTTGCAGCCACGGCGGATAGTCCGGCCTGAGCTCGCGCGGCGGATACGGATCGCGCCACAGCCGCCGGCGCATGCCGCGCAGGGTTTCGCTCTCGCCGAACGGGCGGACGCCGGTGGCGAAGAAATACAGCAGCACGCCGAGCGAAAACAGATCGCTGCGCGGATCGTCGCGCACGCCGAGCAGGCGCTCCGGCGCCATGTAGGGCGCGGTGCCGTAAGGCAGGCGAAACTCCTCCTGCAACAAATCGGGCAGATGCTGGTGGTGCGAGAGGCCGTAGTCGATCAGCACCGCCTCGCCGCGCTCGCGGAACATGACGCTGCTCGGCTTGATGTCGTGATGGATGACATTCTGCCGGTGCAGGCTGGCGAGCGCGGTCGCGACCTTGCCGCCGATCACCCTCACCTCCTCATATGGCAACGGCAGGGCGTCGAGCCGCTTGTAGAGCGTCTGGCCGGGGATGCGCTCCATCACCACATACGCCTGACGCTCGAAGTCGCCGGTGCCGAAACAGGCCGGCACGTGCGGCCCCGACAGCCGCGGCAGGATCATCTGCTCCATCTCGAAGCTGACGATTGCAGCCGGATCCTCACCCTCAGAGGTCAGCGGCACCTTCATCAGCAACGGAACATTGATGCCCGGATGGGTGACGGTCCACAGCGTCGCCATGCCGCCGCGGTGCACCCGCTCGCCGATGGCGAAGCCATCGATCTCGGCGTCCGGCTGCATCGTCAGCGCCGCCACCGGCGTCACCTTCCGAGCGACAGGCGGTCGGCGAGCCAGACCGGCAGGCCGCCCGCCTTGATCCGCGCCGCGGCGGTCGCGACGTCGTAGGGCACGCGGTGATAGGTGATCTCGCGGCTCGCAGTGTCGAACATCGCAAATGACGCGGCGGGATCGCCGTCGCGCGGCTGACCGACCGAGCCGAGCACCGCAAGCCAGCGCCGGCCCGTCAGCAATTGCACGGCGACGCCCGAGGTCGGGACGAAGCTCGTCATCTTCGCGGTCGAAGACATCGAGTAGAGACCGGGACGATGGATGTGGCCGCAGAACGTGATCTGCAACACGGTCGCCATCATGCTGCGCGCGGCATCTGACGTGTCGCGGACATAGCGCCACTTCGCGGGGGCCGAGGCCTCGGAATGCACGTAGAGGCGATTGTCCTCCTCGCGCATGATCGGCAGGCCCGCGAGGAACGCCTTCTGTTCGCCGCTGAGCCGGCTGCGGGTCCAGTCGATGGCGGCCTGCGCGTCGGCATTCATGCTGTCGCTGGGAACGCCGATCGCATTGTCATGATTGCCGCGTACTGCAACTGCACCCTTCGCGACCAGGTCCACCACCGTGTCGACGGCCCATTCGGGATCGGCGCCGTAGCCGACGATATCGCCGAGGCAGATCAGCCGCTCGGCGCCGCGCGCCCGCGCGGCATCCAGGCAGGCGGCGAAGGCCTGCCGGTTGGCGTGAATATCGGCAAAGAGTGCAAGCCGCATCGTGGTCCGCGTGACTGATCCTGCCCGATATCAAGCACACGCGGCCCCGGGCCCGCAATCGGGCCAAAGGCAGGCGCGAGACGCCGTCCGGCGCGCGAGCGCGCAATCTCTATCGTCGCGACTCGTGGCTCACCCCTCTCCCTAACCTCGAGAGCGAGCTTCGCTCGCCTCGGACCCCCGCAAGGGGGGGAGGGAACCCATCCGCTGGTGCTTCCCTTACATCCTCACGCTCTCACGTTTTGAATCCGCCATGTTCT
>NZ_VKHP01000396.1 GCF_010811875.1 Bradyrhizobium uaiense | reverse complement strand
GCCTACGGGCATCACTCTCTGTTTGCCGGCGCGTCGACACAGTACGGGTACAACATTTGAAACACCCAATCCAATAAGCACGAACCCTGCCATGGCAATCAACGCAATCGGCGCGGCCACCACGGCCAAGAAGCCGGTCACAATTGGCACGGTCCCGAGCATCAATGTGGTACGGTCGCCGAGCCGAGCTACCATGGTATCTCCGCTGAGACGGCCTGCGGCCATCGCAATTGAGAAGAGCATACAACCAAGGCCGCCGTGCGCCTCTGCGAGGAGGCCTTGCCCAACGAGAAGCAAAGCGCTCCAATCAAGCATTGCACCTTCGACGAGAAAGGTGACAGCCGCGAGTACGGCTACCAGCAACACACTGCGATTGGGCAAGACAAACAACGGTTCCTGCGGTCTCAAACTCATGGCGAGCAGCCGCGGCCATGCTGACACAATCGCGATCATCATCAAGGCCGAACAGACCAACGTCGAGATAAGCGGGCCACGCTGCAGCGAAAGGAACGAGGTCACCGCGGCAGAGCCGGTGAATTCGCCAATGCTGTACTGGGCGTGGAAGCCGGACATCAATGGACGTCCAGTGGCGTGCTCCAATTCAATCGCATGAATATTCATGGCTACGTCGATCGAACCAAGTGAAACACCGAAAGCAAACAGCATGGCACCGAGGCTGAGAGGTGTGCCGGCAACTGCAAGCCACGGCAGGATGAGCGAGATGCCAAGCCCACCCGCGATGATGATGGGCTTGCTGCCGTAGCGCGCATTCGACACACTGGTCAAAAGCATAGCGATGACGGACCCCGCTCCGAGACAGAGTAGCAGAAGACCGAGCACGCGGTTATCCACCCCGAGCCGCTCCTTCGCGAGCGGCACCAAAGGCGCCCAGGCCGCGAGGCCGAAGCCGGCCACAAAAAATGCGAGCCGCGTCCCGAGCAGGCCCGCAGACCAATTGGCAGATGGTATCACAGGTGGTATCACAGGCACTCCTGAGAGAACGGCTCGCGAGCGCGGCGCACCTCATCCCGTGCGCTACGCCTGCAAGCGGCCCGAAGCTCGATGATGACGGCCTCAAGTTGACAATCTTCATCTCTGCAAATGCTATGCCGTCGCAAAACGGGCCCAAGATCTGGCGCACGAACGTCAAATGAGAGTAATTGTCGATCACCATCCGGCGTGTCGCGCGATCTTTCTGGGATAAACTAGCCCTACGAGTGACAATCGTCTTTGCTGGTACCCGACGGAGCGCAAAGCTCAAGGATCCTTGTCGGAAAACATACAAATCCCAGCGCGCCCTTCCATGCACTGACTCACCTCGAAGGCGGTCGTCAGTTTTTATGACATCACTTTTCAGCCAATCCGGAAGTTCTCATCATAAGCAACGACACTGCGTTGCAAGATCAATACAACCCGCATCACCAGAGCGGGCTTCCAGATCAACACCTGGCTTTATTCGGCGTGACCTGCCACTGAACTTTCATCCAGCGGAGGCCAAGGACCGCTTCATTCGTGGGGCGTGCGCGACGCCTCGGGCCGTGCGTCCGGCTTCTGCGCAAGCGCTTCCGTCAGCCCAATGATCTCGGCGAATTGCCATCTCGTTATCTGGGAGAGATTGCGCCGAATGCGACGATCGTAGAAGCTGAGCAGGCTGAACGTGCGCGCGGGGATCTCTCGGACGAGCTGGGACGCAGTTAAGTCCCCGCTGATGACGAAAGAGACCTCTCCGCCGATAAAGCCGCCGGGGACGATTGAGCCTTAGTGAAAGGCGATGACCGATAGGACGTGAAGGCCGGACTCTAACTCCTCGTGGAGGAAATACTCAGTGGCAGGTCAGGCCCCATCACGATGTTCGCCCCCCGCATGGAAGCAGTGACAAAATTCACCGGCAACTGCACCCTCGGTAAACGCTAAAACTGTTGCGAACAGTAAAACGGCAATAACCCAACAAGCATATTTTTGCATCGCACCCCCCTAGTATTCAAACTTCTATAGCTAGCGCGTGACACCTGGAAGTAGCTGCCGGGTCCGCAAAAATACTGAGAACGGCGTTTGCCAGCGAAAGATCTGCCAGCAAGCGGCGGATATGATGGGCGCGCAGAGGGCGCGACAATGCAGGCTTAGCTGTCTGCGGCTTCAGTCGTTGATGACCGCTGTGGGTCTTGGTCGTGTAAAAACACCTTCCCCGGGAGGGCGGTGGGAAGCCAGGACGGTTTGGTCTCAGGCCGCAATCGCGGCCATCAGCGGCTTGGTCCCGACGATGTTCATGGCCCTTGTCAGGTTATAGGCCAGGACCGAGAGAGCCATCTCGGCGGCTACTTTTGGAAGCGTTTTGGTGAGGAAGTGTGTCGCTCCCATGCGGGCCTTCATGGTGCCGAACGGATGCTCGACCGTCTCGCGACGCACGCGCATGGCTTGTGCGTTTGCATCAAGGCGCTGCTGCACAGCTTCGAGCAGATGCTCATGCTCCCATCGTGGAATCCGTCGCTCCGGCCCTGTCGTGCATTGCGATTTGAGCGAACATTTTTGACAGGCTGTGGTCCAGTAGCGCCTTATCCGCTTGCCATCTTCCTCGTTCGTAAAGCGATACGGCAGTTGCTCCCCAGCCGGACAGCGATAGGCGTCCTCCTCCGGCAAATAGACAAAGTCCTGCTTGCCGAAGCGGCCATCTGACTTGGCACCCGACGTCTGCGGCTTGGGCAGAGTTACGGTGATGCCGGCCTCGTGGCACGCGAGGATCTCCAGGCTGCTGAAGTAGCCGCGATCGGCAACAGCCTCGAGCGTCTCGGTTTTTAGAGCAGCCTTCGCCTGCCTGGCCATATTGGCCAGTTGAGCCCGATCCGAGCCGCTGTTCGTCACCTCATGCGTCACAATCAGATGGTGCTCGGTATCTACGGCGACCTGCACATTGTAGCCAACGACGCCGGAACCGCGCCCGCTCGTCGCCATCGAACGGCTGTCGGGATCGGTCAGTGAGATTTGCTGGTCAGGCGAAGCAAGCATCTGCTTCTCGTAAGCGGCAAGCTTGCCCATTTCCTCCTTCAGCTTCGTCAGTTTCTCGGTAAGCCTCGTCGCCTTCGCGGCCAGCGCCTCCGTCGGCTCCTGCCGGTCCGCCGTGTCAAGTTGGCTCAGATAGCGCGAGACGCTCTCCTCCAGCTGGGCACGCCGCCGTTCCACCTTCGCCCGCGTGAAGTTCTTGTCGCGGTTGTTCACGGCCTTGAACTTGCTGCCATCGATCGCAACGCTCGCCGTCGCGAGGAGGCCCATCTCGCGGCAGAGTTCGACGAAGCGAGCACATACCTTGCGCAGTGCCAGGCCATTGTTCTTGCGGAAGTCGCCGATCGTCTTGTGATCAGGTGCGAGCCGACCCAGCAGCCACATGACCTCGACATTGCGTCCGGCCTCTCGTTCGAGCCGCCGGCTCGACTGAACCCGGTTCAGATAGCCGTAAATGTGAAGCTTGAGGAGAACCGAGGGGTGGTACGATGGCCGACCAGTCGCCGCTGGCTCCACCCCCCTCAAATCTCATCTCAGCCAAATCGAGCGCATCGACAAACACGTCGATCACGCGAACAGGGTTACTCTCGTCAATGAAATCATTGAGGCACTCGGGCAATAGCGTCCACCGCCCACGATCTGCCTCTTCAACGAAGCGCCTCATCAGATTCCCCCGCAGAATCACGAGGGAATCATAGCAAAGCAGCGGCGTTTTCACACAGCCAGGGGTCATTAGCGACTGGGGCGGGCCAGCAGCGAGTCTGGTCACGTCCGCTGCGCCGCCGAAAGCGGAAGTCAAGTTAGAGCATTAGCGACATGGTGACGGGGCATAGCGACGCAGTCCTTGCCTCTGTCCGCTATGCGGAGAGAACCGTGGGCGGATACGAAGACGTGCTGTCGAGGGCTGAGATCCGCGCCCGCGAGGGCAAAGTTGTGTATGCGATCTGGCATCTCGGCCCCGACAAGCTGCATACGGAAGTCCACTGCTGATGCGATTCCGAACACCATAATCACAGACAATGGCATTCAGCTGGGACAAGGATGTGCTGCTCGACGACAATAGCCAAGTGCCTGACGTCGTGCTGACCTTAGCGTAGGACAATCCAGCGATGACGCGTCTGACATAGGAGATCAAACCCCAGGTCCGACACGGCAAGTCCAGTTTGGATGTAGTATCCGTCATGCCTCGCGTTTATATAGCCAAGCCGCAGTATGCTCGCTCACGGAATTAGCACCTAGTCCGGCGGCGACTTAGTATGCTTTGGTGTGTGGGATGGAAACGAGACGGGTGGTGCTTCAATGTACATGGTCATTCGCAAGTACACCCAGGTTCGTTCGGTTGCGGATACCGCCCGCCGCGCGAAAAGCGGAATCGGACAGATCCTAAGGGAATCGCATGGATTCAAATCTTATTATGTGCTGGACGGAGGTGAAGGCGTCGGCGTCGCTGTAATGATATTCGAGGATCGCGAAAGCGCCAATGCAGCGAACAAAAAGGTCTTGGAGTTCGTTCAAGCGAGTCTGCATGACCTCAATCTTGGAGACCCCGAAATCGTCACGGGGGAGATATTGGTGAATATCCAATCTGATCAGTAGCGCGCACGGCGCGGACGATAAGCTCCGTACGGAGAGCCCCAAAAACAAACAATTTGGCCGTATGGACTCCGAATATGACCGCAGCGTGCCTGCCGCGCGTACGAACCGATCTCGGTCGTGCCAAGTAGGCGGAAGACATGGTTATCGGCAGCTGTTGCGGGCGGTCGGCCGGGTTAGACCTAGATAAACCGCTGCATTACTTGGAGACCCTCTGCCCTAGCACATTGTTCGCGATTGCCGCGCGAACAGCTTTGTACGGCCCGGACGAACGAACCCGGCCCCTCCGGCAAGCGAGTTCAAATTAACTCGCGATGGTACATTCCGTACCGAACGACTACGCCATCATCAATTTCGACATCTCAAATCACCATGTCCCCGCGGATCGCATAGACTTGCTAGTGTCCTTCGAGTCCGTAGTTCGCTAACGTGTCCACCG
>NZ_VKHP01000395.1 GCF_010811875.1 Bradyrhizobium uaiense | reverse complement strand
CGGCCTGGCCGGCCTTTGGCTCGCCTGGCGCTTTGCCGGCGAAACCACGCGCCATCAGCAGCACCGGCTCGATCTGCCGGGCCAGTTGGCCGCGATTGCCGCGCTGGGCACGCTGGCCGGCGCGCTGATCGAAGGCGGTGCGCTCGGCTGGGGCAGCTCGTTCGTGGTCGCAGGCTTCGTCCTCGCCGCGATCTTTGCCGTGCTGTTCGTCTGGCGCGAGGCCCGCGCGGAGCAGCCGATGCTGCCGCTCTCGCTGTTCAGCCGCAGGATGTTCGCGCTGACGTCGATCGTCGGCCTCCTCGTCAACATCGCGTTCTATGGCCTGATCTTCGTGCTCAGCCTCTACTTCCAGCAGGTCAACGGACTGTCGGCGTTCGCAACCGGCCTGGCGTTCGTGCCGATGCTCGGCGCCGTGCTGCCCGCCAATTTGATCGCGCCGCATGTTGCGGAGCGGATCGGCGCGCCGCGGACGATCGCGCTCGGCGCGGCGCTCTCGGCCGCCGGATGCCTGGCGCTGCTGTTGATCGGCGCCGGTACCGGTTATCCGGCGATCTGCCTGCAACTGCTGGCGATCAGCGGCGGCCTCGGCCTCTTGGTCCCGCCCTTGACGTCGACGTTGCTCGGCAGTGCCGAACCGCAGCATGCCGGCATCGCTGCCGGGGTGCTGAATGCGACCCGGCAGACCGGCAGCGTGCTTGGCGTCGCGCTGTTCGGCTCGATGGTCAGCCGGTCCGCGGCCTTCATCGCCGGCCTGCATGCGGCCCTCGGTATCTCGGCCGCCGTGTTGCTTGCGGCGGCCGCGCTGATCTGGATCGGCGCATCGTCACAAGCGCGCTGACGAGAATTGGCGCGAACGCGAAATTGCGCTGCGGCTTACGCGTGCAAGTCACATAAGCGTTCGCGCAGCTAAGCGTCCGCGCAGCCACCGTTTTCCGCGGCGAATTACTTCTCATTCAAGGCTTCTTCACCATGCGTGGAGCCTTGCTGCAGTGCGGTTACCGTTCGTACACGAATGCGCCTGTTCTTATGGGTCCATAACGGGGGCCTATATGTATCGCGTTCTAACCTGTCTCACCTTGGAACATGACTGGCGGTTGGTCGTCCTTGGTGGGGTGATCTGCCTGCTCGCCAGTGCCGTCGCGATCAGCCTGTTTCACCGCGCCCGCGCTGCGGAGGGCCGTGCCCGCGAGATCTGGATCGGTCTCGATGCGGCGGTCGGCGGTTGCGGTATCTGGGCCACCCATTTCGTCGCCATGCTGGCGTACGATCCCGGCATCGAGGCCGGATACAACATTCCCATCACGCTGCTGTCGCTGGTGCTCGCGGTTGCGATCCTGGCCGTCGGATTGGCGGTCGCAACGCTCGATCAGCGCTGGTGGACGGTTGCGGCCGGTGGCGCGATCGTCGGCGCCGGTGTCGCCGCCATGCATTACACCGGCATGCTGGGGCTGGAGCTGCCCGCCCGCATCGTCTGGTCGCCCGGCATCGTGGCCGCGTCGATCGCATTCGGAAGCCTGTTTGGCGCGCTCGCGCTCGTCATTGCCACGCGTGGCGAACGGTTTGGACTCACGGCCGCCGCGACCGGTCTTCTGACCGTCGCGATCGTCTCGCATCATTTCACCGCGATGGGCGCGGTGACACTGGTGCCGGATCCGACGATCGTTCCGGACGGAATGTCGGTCTCGCCGCGCGTGCTCTCGTTCATGACCGCAG
Source organism: Bradyrhizobium uaiense (assembly GCF_010811875.1). Lineage (GTDB taxonomy): Bacteria > Pseudomonadota > Alphaproteobacteria > Rhizobiales > Xanthobacteraceae > Bradyrhizobium > Bradyrhizobium uaiense. Next base: position 3,524 of record NZ_VKHP01000395.1, on the reverse strand, counting down.
TTGCGGCGTTCGCGATCCTCGGCCTCTCGCTGATCGCCTCCATCCTCGATCGTCGCGCCAAGACCGAGCTTCACAAGCAGAAGATGGTGCTGGATACCGCGCTCGAGAACATGTCGCAGGGACTGTGCATGTTCGACGCTGACGGCCGCATCATGTTGTTCAACGAGCGCTACAGCGAGATGATGGGGCGCAATCGCGTGCCGCTCCAGGGACGTCTGTTGATCGACGTCCTGCAGGACCTCCATTCCATCGACGAGTGGGACGGCGATCCCGAAGAGCTCTGCGATGCCCTGATCGCCGAGGCCAAGGCCGGCAACAGCGGAACGCGGATCATCAGCCGCAACGAGCGCGCGATCCGCGTCGTCGATCAGCCGATGAAGGGCGGCGGCTGGGTCGCGACCTTCGAAGACATCACCGAATGGCAGCAGGCCCAGGAACAGATCTCGCACATGGCGCGGCATGATGCGCTGACCAATCTGCCGAACCGGACGCTGTTCCGCGAGCAGCTCGAGAAGGCCTCGCGGTTGGCCAAGCGCTCCGACCAGCTCGCGGTGCTCTGTCTCGATCTCGATCATTTCAAGGAAATCAACGACACGCTCGGGCATCCGATCGGCGACGCGCTGCTTCGTGAAGTCGCACGCCGGCTCGGCGAATGCGTGACCGAGCACGACACCGTGGCGCGGCTCGGCGGCGACGAATTCGCCATCGTGCAGTTCTGCAGCAACTGCGAACCGTCGGTCGTGTCGTCGCTGGCAAGTCAGGTGGTCGAGCGGATCGCCGCGCCCTACGAGATCGGTGGCCATCAACTCGTGATCGGCGTCAGCATCGGCATCTCGCTCGCGCCCGAGGACGGCAAGGATCCCGACGAACTGCTGCAAAAAGCCGATCTCGCGCTGTACCGCGCCAAAGCCGACGGTCGCGGCACCTACCGGTTCTTCGAGACCGGAATGGATGCGCGCGCGCAGGCGCGCCGCCTGCTGGAGCGTGACCTGCGGTTCGCGCTCGAGCGCGACGAGTTCGAGGTCTATTACCAGCCGATCCGCGATGTCGAGGGTGATCGGGTGGTCGCCTTCGAGGCGCTGGCACGCTGGAACCACGCGCTGCGCGGGCTGATCGCGCCCAACAATTTCATTCCGGTCGCCGAGGAGACCGGGCTGATCGTTCCGCTCGGCGAGATCGTGCTGCGCAAGGCTTGCATGGAGGCAACAAGGTGGCCGGCGGACATCGCGGTCGCCGTCAACCTGTCTCCGGTGCAGTTCAAGAACCCCAACCTGGTGTCGTCGGTGAAGGCGGCGCTGGATGCGTCGGGCCTCGCGGCGGATCGGCTCGAGCTCGAGATCACCGAATCGGTGCTGCTGCAGAACAGCGAGGCGACGCTCGCGGTACTGCACGAGCTCCGCGGTTTCGGTGTCCGCATCTCGCTGGACGATTTCGGCACCGGCTATTCCTCGCTGAGCTATCTGCGCAGCTTCCCGTTCGACAAGATCAAGATCGACCGTTCCTTCGTGACCGACCTGGCGACACGCGAGGACTCGATGGCGATCGTGCGCGCGGTCACCGGCCTCGGCAAGAGCCTGGGCATCGTCACCACGGCCGAGGGTGTCGAGACCGACACGCAGTTCGACCTGCTGCGGCAGGAGGGCTGCACCCAGGCGCAGGGCTATCTGTTCAGCCCGCCGCGGCCGGCGGCCGACGTCATCAAGATGCTGCACCGGATGCCGGAGCGCTCGGTCGCCTGATTTTGCGAGAAGGCTGGGTCGCTGGATTCTTCTCGAAAGCGTTCTAGCTCTTGCGCAGGGCGAAATAGGCGCCGCAGAACGCCATCACGGCGCCGAGGCACAGAGCGGCGAGGCCGGCGAGCACGGCGGAAATGGTCGAGACCGCGCTCGGCGCGGACGCGGCCTGGCCGGCGCCGGCCAGCATCAGCACGCCGACGACGATCAGGAACTGGCGCATCCGCTGCGGGATCTGGCCGGCCACCGCGCTGTGCATCAGATTGGCCGTGAAATAGCCGCCCGAAAACCCGACTGATGCGATCAGCCACCACGCAATCGCCGCGCCGGCCGGCATGAATTCGTGGCTATCGGAGCGCCACAGGCCGCCGAGATCGAGCCCGTAGCGCGCGCCGAGCATATGCACGGCGAGCGCCAGCAGCACGCCGGATATCATCGCGCCGCCGAGGATGAGGTAACGCGGAAAATAGGTCGTCTCGGGCATGGCTCGCTTGTAGGATAGGCGTGACATCCGATGCAAGCGCAAGCATGATCCGGAAAAGTGGAAGCCGGTTTTCCCTCGCGACAAACGCCAAAGGCGTTTGCGCGGAGATCATGCTCAAACAATAGCGCGTGTCCGAACAGGTGGAACGGCGGATTGCCAACAACGTTGCAGGATCGGCCGGAGGCAGGCGAGGGCACAGCGGTGCGCTATGCCTACAAGGCCTCGTTGATCGGCTCGGCGCACCAGTTCGAGCTGACCAAGGACGGGCTGTCGTGGTGTATCGCCGGCAGGTCGGGCCTGTGGGATTACGCCGACATCTCCGTGGTGAAGCTGTCTTATCGCCCGGTCTCGATGCAGCAGCAGCGATTTCGCGCCGACATCGACAACGCCAGGGGCGGGCGGATCGCGATCCTCTCGACCACCTGGCAGACCGCGACGCTGGTGGCGCCGCAGGGGCATCTCTACCGCGATTTCATCGTCGAACTGCATCGGCGGATGCAGGCGGCTGGCAGCACGGCCAGGCTGGTCGGGGGTCTCGGGCCGAAGACATACACTGCCGCACTGGCGCTGCTGGCTTGTCTTGCGGTGGCAATGATCGGATTGCTGCTGACGGCGCTGCTGACAGCGAACTGGACCGGCGCGCTGTTCCTGGTGGGCTTTGCCGCGCTGTTCACCTGGCAGGTCGGCGGCTTCGTCACGCGCAACCGGCCACGGCGCTACAGCTTCGATCAATTGCCCGATGCGCTGCTGCCGAAGATCACCCGCAATCAAGCGCAATGAAATGTGACTTCGTGCGCAGGCCCGCGCGCGGCATCGTCGCAGCGATGTCGTGGCCGGGGAGAACGGGGCATGCAGGATCGCAGTTTGCGGATTCCGTCTGACGACGAGATCGCCGCGATCAATGCGCAGCACCTGATCGAGACGCCGCTCAAGCCCGCCGATCTTTTGTTCGTGTTCGGCACCCGCGTCGATGTTGCCGAGCGGGTCGACGCGGCGGTCCGGCTCTGGCGCGACGGGCTTGCACGCTGGTCGATCGTGAGCGGCGGCGTCACGCCGGGCGATCACCGCTCGGAATGCGAGATCATCAAGGCCGCAATGGTGGCGCGCGGCGTGCCGGCTGAACGGATCCTCGAGGAGCATCGCGCGCAGAACACCGGTGAGAACGTGATCTTCTCGCTGCCGGTGATCGACGCGGCGCTGGGTCTCTCCAATGTCGGAAGCGTGATCTGCCTCGGCAACAGCGGGACCGCGCGGCGCTATCCGATGACGTTGCACCGGCATTGGCCGGAGGTTGGGAAGATGCTGGT
>NZ_VKHP01000394.1 GCF_010811875.1 Bradyrhizobium uaiense | reverse complement strand
AGGCTCGACGCCGCCGTCGAGGCGCAGCCGAACGCGATCGATAAGGCGCATGTTCTGGTGAGTCCGGCCGAGCGGATCGAGGTGATGATCGCGGGCGCGACGGTGCGCGTGCCCGTCGACACCGCGACGCTGGAGCGCGTGCTGGCGGCGGTGAGGTCGACGCGATGATCTCGTTCGGTCCAATGGTCCGTGTGTTCGTCGCGATCAGCCGATTGACTTTCGCAACGGCGTTCATGGCCTAGTCGCGCTGGTAGCGGAAGGATTAGGCGGCAAGCCGCTACAGCGGCGACGTTTATGTCTTCCGATCGAGGCGATCGGATCGTTTGAAGCTTCTGGTTTTTGACGGCTCGGGAATGGTTCTAGCGACGGAGTGGCTCGAGAATGGAAGCTTCGCCTGGCCACCTGTTCGCGAGGGTACGATGCCGGTGACGGGGACGCAACTGGCTGTCAGTAGCTCGTGATCTGTCGCCTGTTTGTAGCTCGTGAAGTGTCGTGTTTTTGGTGCCCCGGAGCAAAGGGGGCGCGATGGGCACGGCATCCATTCACGAGGGTGTACGACGGATGCGGTTTTCAGATTTGCTGGAACGGACGAAGGCGAGGGAACTGACGCAGGAGGCTGCTGCGGAGGTTCTCGGGATCAGTGTTCGGACCTTCCAACGGTGGGCGGAGCGTTATGAGGCGGAGGGCGATGGCGGGCTGGTCGACCGCCGGTTGGGGCGGCGCTCGCCACGGCGGGCTCCACAGGAAGAACTGGAACGGATGCTGGGACTGTTCCGGGACAAGTACGCGGACTTCACGGTGAAGCGCTTCCACGAGCAGCTGCAAAAGCGGCACGACTATGTGCTGGGCTATACGGTGACGAAGCTCGCCCCGCAGGCGGCAGGCCTGGTGCGGAAGGCGCCGAATCGTTCGGCGCACCGCAAGAAGCGCCCGCGCCGGCCGCTTCGGGGCATGCTGCTGCACCAGGACGGATCGCGCCATGTCTGGATCGAAGGTCTGGGGAACGACGCTCTGACGCCCCGGCGCGATGGAGCAGATTGCGAACCATGAAAAACTTCGCGCAACCAAAATCTAGAAAATGCATACCGCCCGGATTTCGTGTTTTCCGATTGCGCATGATCGCCGATGGACGGGAGCGCCTCACACAAGCGGGGAAGGTGGCCCCGTCGGGTTCACGACATTGCTGTCGACGTATTCTCATATTTCGAAATCTAAATGTTCGAAAATTGACATTTTGTAGTTCCAAATGGCTTAAGAGGCCTATCATTTAGCCATGGATGAATGCTGCCTGGTTTATGTGCTGTGCGGAATGAGCGGATCTTACGCTGCCCAGCTTCGGGAACTAGGCGTCTGCCGGCGGTTGGAAGCGGTCATCTTAGCGACGCCGGATCGCCTGGGAGCGCACGCGCTGCCCAAGATCAAAAGCGCAAAAAGCGCGTTTCATATGAATCAGAGGAATTCCCATGGCTAAAATGTTTGCACTGCTTTCAGCGATCGCGATCACCGCAACTGCGATTTCCACGGCGCACGCGGGTCCAACGCTGGACAACATTAGATCGAAAAAGGTGATCACCATTGGTTATCGCGAGGCCTCGATCCCCTTTTCCTATCTCGGCGCTGATCAGAAGCCTGTTGGTTTTTCGCTCGACCTGTGCGCGCACGTCGTCGATCGTCTGAAAGTCGATCTTGGTACTCCGGACATTCAGACAAAGCTGACGCCCGTCAACTCGTCCAACCGGATTCCACTTATCCAGAATGGCACGATCGACATCGAGTGCGGCGGCACTGCCAGCAGTAAGCAGCGTCTAGAACAGGTCTCATTCAGTGTTGCCACCTTCGCCAGTCAAACGGCTTGGCTCGCAAAGGCATCAAGCGGGCTCAAGACGCCGAAAGATCTGAAAGGGAAGACCGTTGTCGTAACTCAGGGTTCCGATGCTCTCGGCATTGCCAAAGGCATTTCGCAGCAGGACGATCTCAACCTAACCATCGCGCAAGCCAAAGATCATGCGGAATCATTGCTGCTACTCACGACCGGTCGTGTAGCAGCGTGGGTGGAAGCTGACATTCTCTTGGCCGGTATGAAGGCGGATTATGCGAAACCGGCCGACCTCATCTTTCTAAATGCTGACTATGGTACCATTTATTATTATGGCCTGATGTTCTCGAAGGATGATCCCGACTTCAAAAAGTTAGTCGACGACGTTCTCTCCAAACTCATGGCTTCCGGCGAGTTCACCAAAATCTACGACAAATGGTTCGTGGCTGCGATTCCGCCGAAAAACATCAATCTGAACTTCCCAATGACCGATGCGCTCAAGGAGCGCGTCGCTCACCCCAGTGATGTGGTCAATTACTGAGCTTGACCGCGGCGAGCCGAAGCGCCGCGGCGATAGGATGTCAATGCCAGACCCATCAACTGGCCAATGCTGGTTGCGATTGCGGACGCAAGCAACTGTCGTCACCTAAAGGAGGCGCGAAATGACAAGCGGAGCAGTTGACTGGAAGTCGATGACAAACGCGGATCGACAAATTGCACAATGGGTCGAGCAGACGCCATTTGTCGACACCCATGAACATCTGATCGAGGAAAGTCAGCGCCTTTCCGGAGCAATCCATCCACGAACATTGCCATGCAACGACTGGGCCTATTTATTCAGATCCTATGCTGCCGAGGATCTGGTAGTTGCAGGCCTGCCAGCGAGCGACCTTCGAGGGTTTCTCGGGCCGGACCTTACGAGCCAGGAAAAGTATCGGTTGATCGCGCCCTATTGGGAAAGGATCCGCCACACCGGTTACGCCCAGGCGCTGCGCCATACGTTTCGTGGCGTTTACGGTGAAGACGACCTGACGGATGAAAGCCTGCCTCGCATCGCCGAGAAATACCATCAAACCGTGCAGCCGGGTTTTTACGCACGGATTCTGGAGCTGGCAAACATCAAAGGCTGTCACGTCAATTCGCTCCAGCGCATCTTTATGGAGACCGAGCAGCCAGGGCTCCTCGACCACGACATAAGCATTCTTCAATTGTGCCGGTGTAGTGCTGCTGACTTTGCGTGGGTGGAAGCCGAAACCGGCAGACGCCCGACCACGCTCGATGAATGGCTCGATGTTATTGACTTTTATTTTGCAACATACGGCGCAAAAGCCGTGGCCGTAAAATCGCAAATTGCCTATTCGCGCGCCCTCGATTTCGAGCCGGTCACCAAGGCGCATGCCGCAAGACTATTTCCTCACCATGCCGACAGAGTCGGCGCTTTGCACGCGCTAGGTCCTGAGGACCTCAAGGCGCTGCAAGACTATCTGTTCCGCTATTGCGTCGGCAAGGCTGGCGAGTACGGCTTGCCTGTCAAACTCCACACCGGCGTTTTGGCTGGCTACGGCGTGATGCAACTCGCCCGTACTCGCAACAATGCCGCAGACGTCTGCCGTCTGCTGCAGGATTTTCCCGAAACCCAATTCGTGCTCATGCATATTGGCTACCCATACGAGCACGAATTTATCGCGCTGGCCAAACATTATCCTAACGCGGCGATCGACATGTGCTGGGCATGGATCATCAATCCCGTGGCGGGCGTTCGCTTCTTGAAGGAGTTTTTGATGGCGGTTCCGTCCAACAAGATCTTCACCTTCGGCGGCGACTACGTCGCTGTCGAGCCGATTTATGGCCATGCGTGCGTAGCGCGCCGTGGAATCGCACAAGCCATCTCGCAATTGGTTGCCGAAGGCTGGATCGCGCTCGAGGACACCCGTGGCCTCATTGACCGGATCATGCGCGGCAATGCGCTTCAGTTTTTTCAGAATGCGCATCGGGGAGGACGACGCAGCGGTGAGCGGCGGCCAACCGCTTTGAAAAAGCTTGTCGACGTGCATGAACGTCAATGATCGAAGGTGATTGGTGCACCCGGGATATCGAGCATGATCAACTGGCCAGTGCCACTCTCTCGTGATTGGCGTGTCAATGCGCGGCCAATTGGGCGAGTAAAGAGGGCGGAGCCGACAGCCATCGATCATACGCGGCGACCAATTGAAGCGCTGCCGCTCGACTTCAAAGTGCTGCGACCCGGCGATCGTTAATCGATGGCGAATCCGTCAACCGCGAACTTGGCCTGGCTCGCTTCACTTCTGGCGAAGCGGGTGCAGCAGTGCTCGAAAGGATTCGCAGTGCACCGTGCGAGCGGCATCGGGGAAGTCCTGCATGTGCATAGGAATCAGTTCGGGCTGGAGCGGAAATGGGGCTCGAATAGCCGAGACTATCGAAACGCGGGCGTGTTGTGATGACGAGTGCGCGCCCGCAGCCGGTAGTTTTCCGAGCTTGATCGATCGAGGGTGCGCTGAACATCTTCTATATCTTCATGCCTTTGAGCGCTTCTCGTCGCCCGCGCGTGGATCTGCCGGAGAATTTCATCTTCGGCTTGGAGCTGGTATGCAATGCGATATGATCGGATAGACGCTCGCATCCTCGAACTCGTGCAGAAGAACATTCGCCTGACTTCCGAGGTGATCGGCGAAATAGCGGGGCTTTCTCCAACAGCGTGCCAACGCCGCTTGAAGAGGCTGCGCTCGGAAGGCATCATTGAGGCGGATATCTCGATCGTTTCGCCGAAGGCCGTTGGTAGACCCATCCAAATGCTTGTACTGGTGACCATGGAGCGGGAGCGTTCTGATATCATTGACGGGTTCAAGAAGGCCATCAAGTCTTCAGTCGAAGTCGTCAATGGCTTCTACGTCACCGGTGATGCTGACTTTATCCTATACGTTACCGCGCGTACCATGGAGGACTACGAGCAATTCACCAGACGGTTCTTTTACGAGATGCCGGACATCAAATGCTTCAAGACGCTGGTCGTCTTGGATCGGGTAAAGGCTGGCTTCGCTGTTCCCGTTGAGGTGCCTCCCTGTGATAGACTAACCAATCGTTGATCTGGTATGTCGACCAGCAGATCCACTAAGAGCTGCGCACTGAAGTAGCCAGCCATTCTCTAGTGCACTGACTTATACTTGAGTGAAGCCAGAGCCAGACGCAGACGCATCTGTTGTTCCAGCTGGTCAGCCGGCGTCATGAGTCGCCCGTGAACAAGCCTGTAAGCTATTGAGCGGTAGTCTGTTGTCGGGATTTGACGACGTTTGAGATTGCAGGGATTTGAGGCTTGGGCGCTGCAAACCTCGCAAATTCGTTTTGTGGATTCCTCTTCGCTGTGAACCGTGCTTCTGTGGTGCACCGGAGGGACGATGCGGCCGAAGAAGCACAAGACGACGGGATCAAACGATCTGTTCCGGGCATGGCTGGATCAGATCATCAACATGAAGCACGAGCT
>NZ_VKHP01000393.1 GCF_010811875.1 Bradyrhizobium uaiense | reverse complement strand
TTCGACATCAACGCCTACACCGCGTTCCTGAAGGACATCGGCTACCTGCTGCCGGAGCCCGCGACCCACAAGGTCGAGACCGCAAATGTCGACGAGGAGATCGGCAAGATCTGCGGCCCGCAGCTCGTGGTGCCGCTGACCAACGCCCGCTACGCCTTGAACGCCGCCAACGCGCGCTGGGGTTCGCTGTATGACGCCTTCTACGGCACCGACGCGATCCCGCATGACCCGAGCGAAAGCGGAAAGGGCTACAACAAGGCCCGCGGCGACAAGGTGATCGCGAAGGCGAAGGCATTCCTCGACGCCGCCGTGCCGCTCGCGACCGGAAGCCACACCGACGTGACGTCTTACGCCGTGATCGCGGGCCAGCTGTCGGTCAAGCTGAAGAGCGGCAATTCGACCGCGCTGAAGAACGGCGCCCAGTTCGCCGGCTATCTGGGCGACGCGGCCCAGCCCACCGCGATTCTGCTCGTCAATAACGGCATGCATGTCGAGGTCAAGATCGACCGCAGCAACGTCATCGGCAAGGACGATCCGGCCGGGGTTGCCGACATGATCCTGGAATCGGCGGTCTCGACCATTCTCGACATGGAAGACTCGGTCGCCGCCGTCGATGCCGAAGACAAGGTGCTGGTCTATCGCAACACGCTCGGCCTGATGAACGGCACGCTGTCGGCCGATTTCGACAAGGGCGGCAAGACGCTGACCCGTTCGCTCAATGCCGACCGCGTCTACAAGAAGCCCGACGGCAGCGAGCTGAAGCTGCACGGCCGCAGCCTGCTCCTGATGCGCAATGTCGGCCACCACATGTTCACCGACGCCGTGCTCGACGCCAAGGGCGAGGAAATTCCCGAAGGTCTTCTCGACGCTGCGGTCGCCGGCCTGCTCGCGATCCATGACCTTAAGGGCAATTCCAAGGTCAAGAACAGCCGCACCGGCTCGGCCTACATCGTCAAGCCGAAGATGCACGGTCCCGACGAGGTGACGCTGACCTGCGACCTGTTCGCCGAGGTCGAGAAGATGCTCGGTCTGCCGGAGAACACGCTGAAGGTCGGCATCATGGACGAGGAGCGCCGCACCACGGTCAACCTCAAGGCCTGCATCCAGCGCGCCTCCAAGCGCATCATGTTCATCAACACCGGCTTCCTCGACCGCACCGGCGACGAGATCCACACCTCGATGGAAGCGGGTCCGATGATCCGCAAGAACGACATGAAGGCGCAGCCGTGGATCAAAGCCTATGAGGACTGGAACGTCGACAACGGCCTGATCGACGGCCTGCCCGGCCATGCCCAGATCGGCAAGGGCATGTGGGCCGCGCCCGACAAGATGGCCGACATGCTGGCGCAGAAGATCGGCCATCCGCAGGCCGGCGCCACCACGGCCTGGGTGCCGTCGCCGACTGCAGCGACGCTGCACGCGCTGCACTATCACCAGGTCAACGTAACAGCCCGCCAGCAGGAGCTCACCAAGGGCGGCCCGCGCGCAAAACTCTCCGACATCCTCACCATTCCGGTGTCGCAGTCGAACTGGGCGCCCGACGACGTCAAGCAGGAGATCGACAACAACTGCCAGGGCATTTTGGGCTACGTCGTGCGCTGGATCGACCAGGGCGTCGGCTGCTCCAAGGTGCCCGACATCCACGATGTCGGCCTGATGGAAGACCGCGCCACCTTGCGCATCTCGAGCCAGCATCTGGCGAACTGGCTGCATCAGGGCGTCATCACCAGGGATCAGGTGATGGAATCGCTGAAGCGCATGGCTGTCGTTGTCGACAAGCAGAACGCCGGCGACAGCCTCTACAAGCCGATGGCACCGTCGTTCGACGGCGTCGCCTTCAAGGCGGCCTGCGACCTCGTGTTCGAGGGACGTACGCAGCCGAACGGCTACACCGAATACATCCTCACCGCGCGCCGCCGCGAGGCCAAGGCCGCGGGCTGATCCGAGGGTCGCAACGACCAAGCAAAAGCCCCGGCGATGAGCCGGGGCTTTTTTATTGGAGATGCATTGCTGCATCCACGTCATTGCGAGAAGCGAAGCGACGAAGCAATCCATTGCTCCACTCAGGCGGTGAGATGGATTGCTTCGCTTCGCTCGCAATGACGAAGCTAGAACACCGCCAGATATTTCAGCAGCGAGACGATGCCGATGATGATGACGACGACGCGCGCGATCTGCTTGGCGCGGCCGTCGAGCGGCAGCATGTTGATGAGATAAAGAACGAGAATAATGACAAGGAAAGTGACGAGTACGCCGACGAGCATGCGGGGCCCCCTGATGGCATCGGTGAATGTGCTGTTCGCATGTTGCTAACGTGCGAGCGGGAGGCCGGTTCCAGAATTCGGAACCGAAATGGCCTGCCTTGCGTGAGCGACGCTACTCGCGCGCCAGCACCGGCGCGCGCTGATACTTCGCGCGGATGCGATCCGGCGCCGGTGTGAAATTGAGAGATGCACCACGCCGATCCGGACGGCTGACCGACATCAGCCCATCCTTGCCGGCGACAATGTCGCCCTTGCGCAAGGTCGGGTCGTCCTCGATCTTCACCGCGGCGAGCCCGACGGGATCCTTGCCGTTGCAAGTGCAGCCGGAGACGAGTTCGTCGCGATAGCGGAACGCGTTCGGCAGCTCGGAATACGGCCTGCCGTCGTCCGTCGCGGCGTTGTCGATATTGCCGCCATAGACCACTTCGGTCGCGCTCGCCGGGCAGAAACTATTGCAGCTCTCCGCCTTGCTCTGATTGCCGGTCGCAGCCAGCGGGAAATAGCGGCCGTCGCAGGTGCGCACGCAATAGGCCTGGCCGCCGTCAAAGCGCGCGCGACGCTCGGCCCGCGGCATGACCTGTGCCGGGCCGTCGTCGAACGGCATGCGGATCACCGGCGCGCGGCCCTGCATGAAGCCGCCGAACAGTTGCTGGAAGAAATCCTGGGCTTGCGCCGCGGGCGCCAGGGACAGGCCGAGCAATGCCGCCGTCCCGAACGCCCACCGCCTCACGTGCCGCTTTGCCATTACCGACCCTCAGTACGACGCATTCCTCAGTACAACGTGGAAGTCGCAGGGATGTTCATCGCCTGACGGCCGGAAGGCATTGTCATGACCGCGGGACGCGGCTGCACCGGCGCCGGCCGGATCGAGATCTGCGTCGTCGCCGGGCCGAACTCACGTACGGCGAGATGCGGCGCGTTCTTCGGCAGCACCACGACCTTGGTGCCGACATCGACCCGGCTGAACAGGTCGGAGACGTCTTCATTGGTCAGGCGGATGCAGCCCGACGACACGAACTTGCCGATCGTTGTGGGATCGTTGGTGCCGTGGATGCGGTATTCGCTGGAGCCGAGATACATCGCGCGCGCACCGAGCGGGTTGCCCGGGCCGCCGGCCATGAAGCGCGGCAGATAGGGCTGGCGCTTGATCATCTCGGCCGGCGGATGCCAATCCGGCCACTCGGCCTTGCGGCTGATGGTCTGGGTGCCGGCCCAGGTGAACCCCTCGCGGCCGACGCCGACGCCGTAGCGGATCGCTCGGCCGCCGCCGAGCACGTAATACAGCGCGGTGTTGCCGGTATCGATGATGATGGTGCCGGGCGCCTCTGACGTGTTGAGCGCGACGGTCGTCCGGCGCAGCCGCTCAGGCAGCGCGCCGTCCTCGGCGGCCCCGGTCGAGGGATCGGTCATCGCCTCATCGGACGGGAAGGCGCCCGGCTGGGTCGACGCATAGCCGAGCGCAGAAGATCTGGCTTGGGCGTGAGCCGAATTGGTGACGATGAATGGCGTCACCAACAGGACGCCGGCGAAGGCAAGGGTGCGGGCAAGAGTCCGGGCGTGGGTGCGCGCGGCGCGCGACGCAAGCCGGCGGCTGGAGAGAGGCTGATTTGTCATGTGCTGCCCCTGGACGGGATGCGCATCGTGGTGATGCGATGCCAGACCAACGCGCATGACCGCCGGAGAGTTCCGGTGCGAATCGTCCCGAAGCCGCGATTGTCAACCCGCCCCATCTCACGAACCCGCGATGGAACCTTTGCCCGGGCGGTCCGTTGTCAGGCGCTATTGACGCGCGGGACGGTTTCGCTGCGCGAAATTCATTTGTTGTCCTCGTGCGGGAGGAGTCTGGTGCGCGCTTTTCCGAGTGAAATTCTGCTTGGCAATGCGCCCGAAGGCACGCCCGTCCCCGACAGCAAGGCCGAAACGCCACCGGTCGTCAGCCGTGCCGAGGTCGTCGCCTTTGCGCTGGTCGCGCTGCTGGTCATTGTCATCGTCGCCGTGCTCTATCTGGCCCGCGCCTTCTTTCTCCCGATCACCATGGCTTTCATTGTCGGCACCATGCTGTCGCCGGCGGCGAACCTGCTCGAGCGCTACCGGATTCCGCGCGCGCTCGGCGCCGTGCTGATCGTGATCGCGGTCGGCGCTGCCGTGACCTTCATGGTCGGGCTGATCGCTTCGCCGGCCATGGAATGGAGCTCGCGGCTGCCAGAGCTCGGCGCGATCCTGAGGGATAAGCTGCACGTGTTCGACCGGCCGCTCGCCCTGTGGCAGGAGCTGCAGAGCATGGTCGGCGGCTCCGGCACGCTGGCCACTTTCCAGCTGCCGAAATTCGAATGGGTGCAGCCGACCCTGGAATTCCTGTCACCGACCTTCGCGGAATTCCTGCTGTTCATCGCGACCCTGATCCTGTTCATCGCGAGCTGGAAGGATCTGCGCCGCGCGCTGGTGATGACCTTCAGCGAGCGCGAGGCGCGGCTACGCACGCTGCGCATTCTCAACGAGATCGAAACCCATCTCGGCAATTATCTGCTGACGGTGACGATGATCAATGTCGGCGTCGGCATCGTCACCGGCGCGATCTGCGCGGCGACGGGCATGCCCAATCCGGCGGGGCTCGGCGCGCTCGCGGCGACGCTTAATTTCATTCCGATCATCGGCCCGGTCGCGATGTTCGTAGTGCTGGTCGCGGTCGGCATCATCTCTTCGCCGACCATCGGCGCAGGGCTGATCGCGCCGGCCTGCTTTGCGGTCGTGACCTTCATGGAAGGACATTTCGTGACGCCGACGATCGTCGGCCGCCGGCTGTCGCTGAACGCGCTCGCAGTCTTTCTCGCGCTCGCATTCTGGACCTGGCTGTGGGGCCCGATGGGCGCCTTCCTGTCGTCACCGCTGCTGATCGTCGGCCTGATCGTGAAGGAGCATTTGATGCCGGACAATTCGCCGCAGCTGCCCTAGGTGGTGTGGACACTAGCGCATCCATAGAACAATGGCAGCGAGAGTGACGACGGCCCGGTAATTCCGGGCCGTTTTTTCGAAGCGGGTTGCGACACGTCGGAACTGCTTGAGCTTTGAGAAGC
>NZ_VKHP01000392.1 GCF_010811875.1 Bradyrhizobium uaiense | reverse complement strand
TTCGAACGAAGCGAACGCACCAGCGAGCTGAAGCAGCAGGTGGTGAAGCTCGAACAGCGGCTTCGATCCCGTCGCGTCGTGCTCGCCGCGGTGCTTCAGGTCATGCATACCCATGCACTGGCCGAGCCAGCCGCCTTTGCGCTGATCCGGCGGGCCGCCATGGAGCAGCGCAAGACGATCGAGGAACTCTCGGCCGAGATCACGGCAAACGGCTCCCTGCCCCGGGCAACCGGCTAGACCGGTATCGCCGTTCTCTCAACGCGCACCGGTCACCGCTTCGCCCGAAGGCGATCTAGTTCACGACCTGCCGGCGTTCATCCGGCGTCAGCTTCTTCAACTGCTCCGCGTTCAATTGGCCGTCGCCGATCAACTGGAAGGCGCTGTTCGGATCGTATTGGCTTTGCTTGTCGTTGCCGCGCCGCTTTTGTTCATCACCACCGTCGCCGCCGCCGTAGCCGAGCACTTCGACGATGATGACGGAGGGCTGCTCGTTGGTCCGCGGTGGCGGCATCGCGGCTTGCTGGGCGGCTGCGCCCGCCGTGTTCGAGGCTTCGCTCAGGGCGCCCATGTTGGGCGCCTGGACCTGCGGCACGCCGATGACGCCACCCTGCGCCTGAATGTTGGCGGCGTTGACGATATGCAGCGCAGCGATGTTGACGAAGCTCGACGCGCGGATACCCGCCTCGCCAGCATCGACGGTACCGAGCGGCGCGATCAGATCGACCGTTCCGCGCGGTACGTCCGGAATCGGCTGCAGCGTTGCGATGCCGGCGCCGCTCGACGGCACCACCGGCGATATCGTGATGTTGCCGTAGCTGTCGTAGGCGCGCTTGGGCGGCGTGTAGATCACGGTCGTCTTGGCGCCGCGGCCCGCGTTGATGTCGCCCTCCGCCGACCAGATGACGATGTTGCCGCCGAACGTCGTCATGATGCGCGAGAGGCCCATCAGCACGCTGTTTTGCGAATAGAGCTGGATGTTGCCCGCGCCTTGCGTGATGAGGCCCGCATCGGCGCCGGGCACCAGGCCTTCGGTCCCGATCGTGACCTCTCCGCCCGGCGTGAGGAACTGGATGTCGCCGCCGAAATCGGTGTGAACGAAGCCGCTTTGAATCGCGTAGTTCGCCTTGCCCGGCGTGCCGGTTGCCGCGGTGAATATCGTGATGTTGCCACGATAGGCGGACGGGTTCGGAAACAGCGCGGCGATCGCTTCGCGCCCGCGCAGATAAGAGCCGGCGCGCGGGCCGCCGATCTCGTTGTATTCGCGCCCGCCCGCGGTCAGCTCGGCATAGTAGACCTGCCGCAGGAAGATGCGTTGCTGTTCGCCCGGCAGCGCGAGGAAGTAACCGAGCGCATCGCCCTTGGCTCCGCTATAGCCGAAACGCTCCGTCAGCCAGGCATAAAGCTCATCCCCGTAAGTCTTCGCCACCTTGCCGTGCTGGTCGGCAAGCGGCCCGGCGCCTGCGAGGTTGTTCGGATCGAGATAGAGTTTGGCAAAGTCGGTCCAATCGACCTGGCCGACGCCGACCTCACCTGCACCAACGCCGGCCTGCATGACCACGTTGGCGCCGGGCCGCTTGTCGCCGGCCGCCAGGGCTCCGATGCTTTCGACTGTCGCCGTCGATCCCTGATAGATGTTCCTGGCCGCGGTGATCTCGAACGTTCCCGGTCCGGCGATCGCCCAGCCGCCGTTCACTCCGGAATCGAGTCCGGGCCAGCCTGCATAGATGATGTTGCCGCCGGCCGCGATGGTGGACACATCGTTGGGATCGTTGTGGAGGATCAGGCCCTTGGTATTGACCATGTCGCCGCCCGCCAGCATCCGCAGCGGCCCTGCCGCCTGATAGTAGACATTGTTGACGCCAAGGCCGCCAACGGTGTTGCTTACCGAAATGGCCTGCCCATAGGTGATCCCGGTGATATCGCCGTTGACCACGTAGATGCGTGCCGGATCGCCCTGGCTCGGCGCAGGATTATCCTTCACCGTGTTTGCACCAAAGGCGAAGGGGTACCCGCCCGTCGGGTAGGAGTAGACACCCAATCCACTCATCATGTCGTTCACTTGAGCGAAATTGCCCCAATAATTGGAGCCTGTGATGACCAGTCCCCCCGGTTGGTTGATCGAGATCGCCCAGGCGGGCTGGAATGGTGTCGCGAGAGCCGATACCGGCGCCATCGACGCCCCGATGGCGTTCGTGGTGCTGAAGATCGATCCTTCCGCCAGCATTTCGAACGCGCCGCCGTTGTCTGACGGCAGCAACATCCCACCCATCGAATTGTAGATGTTGCCGTTCGCGGCGATCGCCCGCACGGTCGACGGCAGGAACTGGAAGCCGAATGCCGCACTGCCTGGCGCGAGCGAACCGCCCGCGGCGAACATGTTGACGGCGGTTTGGCCCGTCCACAGCGTGAACCAGCTGGCGCCCAGGCCGCTCGTGCTGCCGTTATTGGCCGCCGTCACGCCGGTGACACCGACCCGGCCGGGATCAAGGATGGTTCCGACAGCCAGATCGCCGCGTGCACGGATGTTGATCACGCTATCGCCCGGTGCGAAATCCCCACCGGCGGCCGTGATCATGGAATAGGACGTCAACGGATTGATCGGCCGCGGATCCGCTCCGTTATCATTGCGGAGGTTGTTCGAGACGAGGCTGCCGAAATCGCCCGTCGCGACGTCCATCGCACCGCGAAGATTGACGAATTGATTGCCGCCGATGCCGATATCGCCCGCTTTCACCGACAGTGTGCCGCCGCCGGTCTGCACCAGGCTGCCGTCGGCCATCACGCGGCCGCTGTCGCCGACCGCGACGACCACACCACGACCGGCGCCGCCAATCGTGCCGCCGGCCTGCAATGTGACATTGCCGCCGCCGAGCGTACCGAGGCCGGAGAAGGCTGAGAGTCCCAAGGACAAGATGCTTGGGTCACGGATTTGATCGAACGTATAGCTGCCGAAATTGATGCCCCAGGCGGTCCTCTGACCAATCTCCGAGCCACCCTGGCGCCATAGCCACGACCCAATCTGATTCGTACCCTTCGTCAGCGTACCGCTGACATCGCCTTGCGCCACCAGCAGGAAATCGCCGCCACGCTCGGGATAATACATTCGCTGCGAGCCGAGCGTTGATTCATAGCCGGCATTTGCCGATCCCAGCACAGTGCCATCGGTCACCGTGCCGCGGTCAACGTTGTAGTCGGCATTCGCTGCCGTCCCGGTCTCCCTGATCGCGGTGCCGGCCGTGTAGACGCCGAACGGCGTCTGCTGATCGTAATTGCCCCCGGCCAGAATCTCGAGGTCACCTGTGCCGGTGCGCACGACGCTGACGCCCGGTGTGGTCGGCTTGTTGATGGTGACGTTATACGGATCGTTCAACACCACGTTGCCCGAGCCGGCCAGCGCGGCGACCGTTTGCAGCGCGCGGCTGTCGGCGCTGGCGAGATCGGCACCGCCGACCAGGCGCATCGACCAGGACTGCGTGCCCGCCCCAAGCATCGGGGCGGTCGGCCAGACCTGGCGATCGCCGGGACCGATCAGATTGACGTTCGTCATGCCGGCCGGCAACACGGTGCCCTTGGGAAGCGGCGTATCCGCGGTGAATGTGTAATCTCCGAACAGGGCAAGGCTGGTCCCTGCCGGCAGTGTCACAGGCTCAATCACCAAGCTGATGAATGAATTGATGAAGACCCTGCCGGTGAAATACAGGCCCTTTTCGAACACGGTACCGGCCGGAAATACCGTTCTAGTGGGGATCGTATCACCCGGGTTGTAAATCCTGTCCGGCGTGATGATGCGCCCGCCATGCACTATCCTTGCCGGATTTGGGGGTCCCAGCACCGTGAAGTCCTCCGCCAACGTTATCGCGACGGGCAGCGGATTGGCGGCGTTCGGGCTCGTCTGGACACTGCCGCCGACGAGATTGAGCTCCATGTTGATCGTGCCATCGCTCGGAATGGTCGAACCTTTGCCGAGGACCACACCACCCTTGGTGACCGTATAAGCGTCCGACAATGTTCCGGAGGCAATCACCGTCACCGCATCGGGCGATGCCGGCGGCGGTGCGAAACCATCCGTGATGCTGCCGTTGATCTTGAGATCACTGGCCGCGCGGACCACCAGCACGCCCGGTTCGCCGGAACCACGCACGGCCGCATCGGCATTCGGCCCGTAGCGATAGGCGGAGAAATCGAGATCGCCCTTGGTCGACAGATCACCACTCGAGGTGATGGCAACGCCGGGCCGCAGATGGAAAGCCAAGCCATAGGCCGCGAGCCCGGCCAGACGGTTCTGCAAATCACCATTCTGGAGCGCGGCGTTGATGAACGCCGTGCTGTCATTGTGCAGACCATCGAGATAGGCCTGGTCGATGACGCTGCCGCCCGGCAGGTCGTAGGTGCGGAAGCCGTTCATCGCGATGCTATCAGCACCGCGAATATTGAGCGGGCCACGCGCATCGATGGCGATGTCGTTGGCGCCGGCACCGTCACCGCCGGCGCCGCCGCGGCGCGGCGCGTTGAGCTCCAGCTTGCCGCGCGAGACGCCGTCCGGCGAACTCATGTCGATGGTCGCACCGGCAGCCAGCGTCATGGTGCCGTGCGTGGTGGTGAGTTCGACATGCGCGGTGTTGTTGGCCTCGATCGGCGCGCCGTAGCTGTCGGTTTGCAGCACGTTGCCATGGGCATCGAGCACGGCACTCGCCGTGAGCCTGAGATCGTCGCGTGCGGACAATCGGATGGTGCCGGGCTTGGCCCCGCTCGCGTCGATCCTGCCGTTGACTGTGAGACTGCCCTGATCGACCGCAATCGTCACGGTGCGCGCCTTGACACCGTCGCCGATGACAAGGCTGCCCTGCCGCAGATCGAAGCTGCGGGCGCCGAAGAAACCGGCGTCGTTGAGCTTGGCATTCAACGCGGCGAAATCGCCGAAATTCTGCGCCGCGACCGTGAACTGCCCGCTGTCGAAATCGCCGGTCGACGATCCCCTGAGCGTGCCGGCCAACGAGACCTGTCCATGCGCCGCATCGATCGCCTTGGCCGCGATCGAGCCCGCCGCATTGTAGGCGGCCGAGACATCGATCACCGACCCCGCATTCTGGATGATATTGCCGTTGGTGGAGTTCAGGACGAGATCGCCGCCCCAGCTGAACTTGGTGACGTCGAAGAAGGCGATGCCGCGGCCCGACAGATCGATCGCCGCGTTGCCGCCGAGCACGACGTCGTGCGTCGCGTTCAGCGTCAGCTTGCCGGACGGCAAGGCGAACGCGGTGTCGACAAGGACACTGTCGCCGGTGAAGGAGAGCGTACCGCCGAGATCGGTCACGCCACGCGTATCGGCGGGAGCGGCCC
>NZ_VKHP01000391.1 GCF_010811875.1 Bradyrhizobium uaiense | reverse complement strand
GGGGTAAGCCCCGGGCGAGATATTGCAGTGAGTCTCCCTTTCGCAAATCTCGATTGCGCACTTCATTGAGACTGGAGAGAGCATGCCGTGCGGCACCCCTCTCCCTAACCCTCCCCCGCAAGGGGGGGAGGGAACCCAACCGCCGGTGCCGTCCTTACGACGGCAGTGCCGACGCTGTCGGCAGCGGGGTTGGAGCAGCAACACGTGCTCGCGTAGGATGGGTAGAGCGAAGCGAAACCCATCAACTCGTGTCCGCGGCTAGAACGATGGGTATCGCTTCGCTCCACCCATCGTACGGATCTGCCGTTGCCGCCCCTAGCTCTTCTGCGTGTAGAGCAGCGGCACCGCGGAATCGACCGTCACCTCGATCAGGCTCGTGTCCTGATGCGAGAGGGCGCGCTGGTAGGCGCCGGGAAGCTCGGCCGATTTCGTCACCCGCACTGCGTCGCAGCCCATGCCTTCGGCCAGCTTGACGAAATCGATGCCGGGCAAATCGAGGCCGGGCACGTTGCGTACCTGCATCACCTGGCTGAACGAACGCATCGCGCCATAGCCGGAATTGTTCATCACGACGACCGTCAGCGGCAGCTTGCGCTGCGCAGCGGTCCACAGCGCCTGGATCGAATACATCGCCGAGCCGTCGCCGATCAGGCAGACCGTGCGCCCTGTGCTGCGGCCGAGCGCCATGCCGACCGCGGCCGGCAGGCTGTAACCGAGGCCGCCGCTCGCCATGGTGTAGAAGCTGTCCTGGCCGCGCATCGGCATCGCCTTCTGCATCAGCGGACGATGCGACGGCACTTCCTCGACCAGCGCATCATGCGGGCCCATCGCGGCCGAGAGGGCGTGCAGCGCGTATTCGGCGGGGATCGGGTCGCCGGCCGCGGGCGCGGGCGGCAGGATGCGGCCCGCGGGTGCGGTGCGTCTGGTCTCGGGCAGCAGCTCGAGCAGCGCCGACAGCGCCGGCTTCATCGTCGCGATGATGCTGTGGCCGGTTGGCGTCATCGCGGCGGCATCGGGATCGTCGGTGATCTGGAAGATCGGGGCCGAGCCGTCGAAGATTGCGGCATGGCCCTCGACATGGAAGGTGAAGACCGGCGCGCCGACCACGACGATGAGATCGTGCTCTCGCAGCGCATCGGAGAGCTGGCCCGGCGCGGCATGCAGGAAGCCGGCGAATTGCGGATGCCGCTCGGGGAACGAGCAGCGCGCCGAGAACGGGCTGGCCCAGACCGCAGCCCTGGTCTTCTCGGCGACCTCAACCATGAGATCGACTGCCTCGGCACGATCGACGGCGGGGCCGACGATGAGGGCAGGGTGTTTGGCCTCGCCGAGCGCGGCCGCCAGCGCTCGCATCGCGGCCGCATCAGGGCCGATTTCGCGGCTGACCTGGCGCGCATCGAGCGGCTGCGTCGCATGCGCCCAGTCGTCGATCGGCACCGAGACGAAGGTCGGCCCGCAGGGCGGCTGCATCGCGACATAATAAGCCCGCGCGATCGCGGCCGGCACGTCCTCGGCGCGCGCCGGCTCGACCGCAAATTTCACGTAAGGCCGCGGAAATTCCGAGGCGCGCTCGGCATAGAGGAAGGCCTGCAGCGGCATGATCGAGCGCGCTTGCTGGCCCGCGGTGATCACCATCGGGGTCTGGTTGCGATAGGCGTTGTAGATGTTGCCGAGCGCGTTGCCGACGCCGGCCGCCGAATGCAGGTTGACGAAGGCGGCGTTGCGCGTCGCCAGCGCATAACCGTCGGCCATGCCGACGACGGAGGCTTCCTGCAGGCCGAGCACGTAATCGATGTCCTCGGGCCAGTCGCTCAGGAACGGCAGTTCGGTTGAGCCGGGATTGCCGAACACCTTCTTGATGCCCCACGCGCGCAGCAGGCCGAAGGTGGCGTCCTTGACGGTGACGGTCTTGCCTTTGCTGGCGGCGGGTTTGCGCGACGACATCGGGCGGCTCCCATTTCTGTCTTGTTTGGTTCCGTCATTGCGCGCGGCAAAAGCGGAGAGGCAATCCACCTGTCGATGGATTGCCCGGCGATGTCAAGCCGCCGTGCCCATGGTTGCCGCGGCAACGGCCGAGAAGCCGCTCGGGCGGTTATTCCACGTCGTCCTGAGGTGCGAGCGCAGCGAGCCTCGAAGGATGCGTGGCCATTGACCGGGCCGTTCATCCTTCGAGACGCGCTATGCGCGCTCCTCAGGATGACGGATGACCTTTCGCTGCACTCCCTAATTGGCCTTCTGCAAGGCCGCCGCCTGCTTGGCGAGCTGCTTGTCGAAATCCTGCTCGAGCCCGGCCACATAGGTGGCGTTCTCGCCTGATTTGACGAACGGGTTCGGCGCGCCGTCCTTCATTTCGGCGCGCTTGGCCTGCATGTCGTAGACCTCCGGATGCGGCCCGAGCAGCACGTCGACCTTCATCGCCTTGACCTTGGCGAAGGTCGCGCGGTAGTCGTCGATGATGCCGGCATAGGTCGGACGGCCGACCAGCCGGTTCAGCGCCACCGTTCCGCTGCAGAAAAAAAGTACGTTGCGTGGCTGGCTGCCGTCCTTGACCGTCATCTCCCAGCTGGGGCAGCCGGGCGAATGGCCGGGGGTCGTGTGCGCGGTCAGCGTCACGTCGCCGAGCGTGACCTTGTCGCCTTCCTTGACGGTGCGGTCGACCTTGACGGGCGTAAAGGCGAGATCGGCGTTGCTCTCGTCGCCCGGATAATAGCCGCCCTCGAGCAGCGGCTTGTCGCGCTCGCCGGCGATCATCTGCGCGCCGGTCTCCTGCTTGATCTCGGCAAAGCCGCCGGTGTGGTCGAGATGGGCGTGGGTGTTGAGGATGATCTTGATGTCGCCTTCCTTGAAGCCCAGCTTGGCGATGTTGTCCTTAATCATGCCGGTCGACTGCTGCATCGCCGTGTCCATCAGGATCAGCCCTTGCGACGTCTTGATGATGTAGACGGCGATGCCGTCCGTGCCCACGTAGTAGATATTGTCGACCAGATCGAATGGTTCGAACGGCGCGGTCCATTTCTTCATGACGACGGCCATGAAATCCTTCAGCGTCTCTGCTTGCGCACCGGTTGCGATCAGCGCGAGCGCGCACAGCGCGGCTGCGATCGTCCTCATGGTTGCCTCCCTGCTTGTTGTTGTTCGTGCACGGTCCGCACTATGCGTGCTGGCAATGCTGGCCGCAAGCGGCGGAAGGCGAGCCGCCGGGCAGGCGGCCGTCCGTCCGGCGCATTCCTGTTCTGCGTTCAGCTCGCGTATTGCGCGATGCCGTGGCCGAACGACCAGTTCTCCTTGACGACCTCGACGAGGTTGATCACGACATCATCCGGCCGTCCCTGCAACTGGCTCTGATAATCGTCCACGATCCGCTTGTAGAACGCCTTCTTCATCTCGACCGTGCGCCCGGCGTTCATGGTGATCTGGATGAAGATGAGATCGTCGCTATAGGTGTTGCCCATATAGTTGTCGGCGTAGTTCAGGTCGCCGCGGTCATGCTCGGTGATGACCTGAAACTTGTCGTTCTCGGGCACGTTGATCACCTCGCGCATCGCCTTGTAGACGATCTCACCCAGCGTCTTGCGATATTCGGCGGACTTGCCGCGCTTCAGGTCGATACGAACGAATGGCATGGTGGTCTCCTGTGTTGTGCGGGGCGCGCCCCGCGTGATCGAGATGTTTCGGCAGTGTGACGGCGATCGGCGGCCCGAATGGATCAGCGGCTCGCCTTGAAGGCGTCCCATCGTGCGTCGCGCTCTTTTTGATATTTGGCTGTCCGTTCTCCGACCATGTCTTCGCGACGGACCGGCTTGCCGCAGGATTCGCAGACGGGGCCTAGTCCTGCCGGCTTGCCACAGGTGAGGTGCGTGTAGTTCATGGCGCGGCCCTCCCGCGGCGACTTGCACCAGGCCTCGCCCCAGGCGCGCAGCGCCATCAGCACCGGAAAGAACGCCTCGCCCTTCTCGGTGAGGTGATATTCGTGGCGC
Organism: Bradyrhizobium uaiense; assembly: GCF_010811875.1. Taxonomy (GTDB): domain Bacteria; phylum Pseudomonadota; class Alphaproteobacteria; order Rhizobiales; family Xanthobacteraceae; genus Bradyrhizobium; species Bradyrhizobium uaiense. Next base: position 1,413 of record NZ_VKHP01000391.1, on the reverse strand, counting down.
AGCGGACGCTTGTTGTAGACCCGCCGCGTCAGCAGCCCGTCCGCCTCCAGCTTCTTCAGCCGCGCCGTGATCATTTGCGGCGTGCCCCCGGTCTGCGCCTGGATCTCCTCGAACCGATGATTTCGCGCGAACAGTTCACGCAGAACCAGTACGGTCCAGCGGTCGCCCACGACGGTTTCGGCGCGGGCGACAGGACAGAGCGTTTGGTCAGCCATGTTGTCCTTCATTTTCATTATCACGTTTTCTTCATCGGGCTTGTTACTATGGTTTTCATAGTAATATGGCGTATCGCCGCCGCGAATGCAATGGGGCCCTCCGGCCCAACCGATCAGCGCAAAGGGAGCGAGCCATGACCACGGAAAGCAAAGGCCAAGCAGCAGCGTCAGTCGATCTGAAGCTCGAGGTCGTCGTCATTCCCGTTTCGGACGTCGACCGGGCCAAGCGCTTCTACCAGGATCTCGGCTGGCGGCTTGATGCCGACTTCGTCAGGCCCGACGGCTCACGCGCGGTTCAGCTGACGCCTCCGGGTTCGCCGACCTCGATCCATCTCGGTTCGGGACCCGCGTTGCCGCGCTTCCTGATCGTCAACGATATCGAGGCGGCGCGCGCCGAGCTGATCGCGCGAGGCGCCGATGTCAGCGAGGTGTTTCACCGCGGTCCGGAAGGTCGCATTAAGGGACCGGATCCGGAGCGGCCGAGCTATGGCGCGCTCGCCACCTTCAACGATCCCGACGGCAATGTCTGGCTGCTGCAGCAGGTGACGCAGCGCCTGCCCGGGCGCGTCGACGGCAACAGCACGAACTTCTCCTCATCGGCGGATCTTGCGGCGGCGCTGCGCCGCGCAGCCATCGCCCATGGCGAGCACGAGAAGCGGACCGGCGGGCACGATGCGAACTGGCCCGATTGGTACGCCGAATACATCGTCCGAGAGCAGGCCGGCAAGCCGCTGCCGGAGTGAACGAGCTGCGTCATTGCAGCAAATCCAACCGGCCGCCTGATGGCCAAGGAGCGATCGATGTCCGAGATCATCTATCCACGCGAGCGAACCGCGCTGCTTCTCGTCGACCCCTACAATGATTTCCTGTCCGAGGGCGGCAAGGTGTTTCCGCGCATCAAGCCGATCGCCGACGAGGTCGGGCTGCTCGACAACCTTCGCCAGCTCGATCGTGCGATCCGGGCCGCCGGCATTCAAGTGGTCATCGTTCCGCACCGTCGCTGGGAGCCGGGTGACTATGAGGGCTGGGATCATCCCAATCCGAGCCAGCGCTTGATCATGCAGCGCCACAGTTTTGCGCGCGGCGAGTGGGGCGGGGAGTGGCATCCGGATTTCGCGCCCAAGCCCGGCGATCTGATCGCCGCGGAGCACTGGGGGCAGAGCGGCTTCGCCAACACCAATCTCGACTTCCTGCTGAA
>NZ_VKHP01000038.1 GCF_010811875.1 Bradyrhizobium uaiense | reverse complement strand
CGCGCTTCAAGAACGTGATGCCGCGCGTCGCAGCGCTGCTCGACGTCATGCAGGTCTCCGAGATCATCAAGGTCGTCGCGCCCGACACATATGAGCGGCCGATCTATGCCGGCAACGCGATCCAGACTGTGAAGTCCAAGGACGCCAAGAAGGTGATCACGGTCCGCACCTCGACCTTCGCCGCCGCCGGCGAAGGCGGCAGCGCGGCGATCGAGAACGCCGCATCGGCCGCCGATCCGGGCCTGTCGTCGTTCGTCGGCGAGGAAGTCGCCAAGAGCGACCGTCCGGAACTGACCTCGGCCAAGATCATCGTCTCGGGTGGCCGCGCCATGCAGAGCCGCGAGAACTTCGCCAAGTACATCGAGCCGCTCGCCGACAAGCTCGGCGCCGGTGTCGGCGCCTCGCGCGCCGCGGTCGATGCCGGCTATGCGCCGAACGACTGGCAGGTCGGCCAGACCGGCAAGGTGGTGGCCCCGGAACTTTATGTCGCGGTCGGCATCTCCGGCGCGATCCAGCATCTGGCCGGCATGAAGGACTCCAAGGTGATCGTCGCCATCAACAAGGATGAAGACGCGCCGATCTTCCAGGTCGCCGATTACGGCCTGGTCGCCGACCTCTACCAGGCGGTTCCAGAGCTCACCGAAGCGCTCGGCAAGCTCGGAAAGTAAGCGACAAGACACCGGCTGGATGGGTAAGCTCCAGCCGGTGTTACCATTTTCGAGGCAATGATCCGGAAACGTTTTTCCGAAAGGATCATGCCCGTCAGGAGAGATGGGATCGGGGTGTGATGACCTGTCATCACATCGTGGTCCCGGGAAACGTTTTCCGGCGGATTGGGCAACCCGGAAGGCTTCACTTCGGGTATCGTTGGAATTGGGCAGGCGCGACATGCGCGCCGTTCCGGTGGATGACAAGATGACGGTGGCAATCAAAAAGGTCGGCGTGATCGGTTCGGGCCAGATGGGCAATGGCATTGCCCATGTGGCGGCGCTGGCCGGTTTCGACGTGGTGCTCAATGACGTGTCCGGCGACCGGCTGAAGTCGGCGCTGGCGACCATCAACGGCAATCTGACCCGCCAGGTCGCCAAGAAGGCGATCAGCGAGAACGAGCGCAAGCAGGCACTCGACCGCATCGCCTCCGCTGAGTCGATCGATACGCTGGCCGATTGCGATCTGGTGATCGAGACCGCGGTCGAGAAGGAAGAGACCAAGCGGAAGATCTTCCACGACGTCTGCGCGGTGCTGAAGCCGGAAGCGATCGTCGCGACCAACTCGTCGTCGATCTCGATCACAAGGCTCGCCGCCTCGACCGACCGCCCGGAGAAGTTCATCGGCATTCACTTCATGAATCCGGTGCCGGCGATGGAGCTGGTCGAGCTGATCCGCGGCATCGCCACCGACGACACGACCTTCGACACTGCCAAGGCATTCGTGGCCAAGCTCGGCAAGCAGGTCGCGGTGTCGGAAGATTTCCCCGCCTTCATCGTCAACCGCATTCTGCTGCCGATGATCAACGAGGCGATCTACACGCTGTATGAAGGGGTCGGTAACGTCGAGGCGATCGATGCTGCGATGAAGCTCGGCGCGCACCATCCGATGGGCCCGCTCGAGCTCGCCGATTTCATCGGCCTCGACACCTGCCTGTCGATCATGCAGGTGCTGCATGAGGGGCTGGCCGACTCCAAGTACCGGCCGTGTCCGCTGCTGGTGAAGTATGTCGAAGCCGGTTGGCTCGGACGCAAGAGCCAGCGCGGCTTCTACGACTATCGCGGCGACAAGCCGATCCCGACGCGGTAATCGCGTGAGATTTTGCAACTGACAGGTCCACGTCGTCTCGGCCGGGACAGGCCGGACGAGCCATGGAATCTGGGCTGCCATATGTGACAGCCTGCCTCCGCTGGGGCGCGCTGCCAAAATATCGAAAACAACCCCATGCAAAGTAGCCGGCGGCGTGCCGGCTTGACATGTCGGGCAAATCAGCGGCACTATTCTATTATTCAGAAATAGTGCGGTGCGCCTCACCCCGCGGGCTATGGAACGTGGCCGTAGCGGGAGACGGAGTATTTGCGGCTTTAGTCACTGGGGCGCGTACTCACGCCAGCGGTCCGATGTCCGCTTCCGGAGAATAAGGGACATCGCGGACCCACGGTGAAATCGGTCGAGGATGACCCATTGCGGAAGTCGCAACCAAGTCAGAGCCGAAACCAAGGCAGAGTGAGATAGATGCAAGCGATCATCGAAAGAGCAGGAATTGCCCACACCCATCCTGGCCAAACGTATCGCACCGAACGTCCGGGCGGCGAAGCAGCAACAAGGCCGACCATCAGTGCCCCGAGTGCGGCGGTCGCAACCCACCCGTACCAGTACATCGCAGGAGCCAGAAACCCCATCGCGGGGTCGGCGACATCTCGCGAGTGATGCGTGCCAGCGAGCACGACGCCGAGGGACGGGAAAACGGAGAAAAGGGCAAGGTCCTTGGCAAGTGCGACAACGTAGAAGACCCCGAACGTGGTCCCGAACGCGAATGCAAAGCGGCGGAATGGCGTTGAGGACGTCATGAGCCGAAACCCATAATATTGTTGGCGACGTGGCCGGACAGAAAGCCCCACCAAACGATAAAGGCAAGGATCGAAGTGAGCGCGGTGCGTGTTTGGGCTGGCTCATCATCAAGCGGGCGTCGCCAGCAAACCCAATAGGCGGGTAACAACGCCAAACCGATGGCTGCGAAGTGCTCCTTGAGATCGAAGAAGCCGAGTACGTGCCAGTGACCCGCACGCTCTAACTCGGGTCTGACGTCCACACGGAAATAAAGGTAGATGATCCCACCCAGCAGCGTTGTGGCCACATACAAAGCGACCACAGCGTTTGCAAACAAGGCGGACGGCACAGAACGAAAGCGGCCAAAGAATGAAGGCGGTCGCGCCGCCACCGATGCCCATGCCGCCAAAGTCTGGTGCGTCATCGCGCCAAGTAGTGCTACTGCGATCAATCCGTGGATGATCAGAAGAGCTGTCGCCAGAACCTCACTCCCGTAAATGCCTGCTCCCGGCTCACTTGAAGAGTTCCTCAGCCCCGAACGGTTCTGCCGACCACGGCCTGAACCGATTGAGGGTGAATTTCGTCTTTTGGTCGGGTTGGACATCGACAAGCACGTAATTGTATTCCTCTTTCGGGGCCTGTCCCTTCCAGTAGAGATCGGGCGGATAGTCAGCGGGTACCTTGATGCTCGTGCGGCCGGGGAGGATTGGGTCCTGTTCCGCGCCGCCACCGCCCAGCATCAGATACTTTACGCCATCTACCTCGTAGATTTCGGTGGTGTGGACGTGCCCGTTCAACACGACCACCTCCGTGTCCTTAGCATACGACGCGATCACCTTGTGCGGATTGTCGGGGGCTGGGATTGGACCTAAGCCCGACCGCGCAAACACAGGATAGTGGAAGACAATAAAGACCTTACGAATGCCATTGGCCCTGGCGTCGTCCATCCACTTCTGAAGCTGCGTGATCTGTTCGGCATATTTTGGCCGATCAGCGTCCCAAAGCGAAGGCGAGCGGTAGTCGTACTTGCCGCTCCAAAGATAGATAAAGCGGGTACCTTTGAAGTCGAATTTGTAGATGAGCTTGTCGGGCGTCACGCCGAATTTCTTCAAATATGGCACGGCCGAGAGAACGCCCTCGATTTTTGGATCGGCCCACACCTCGTGATTGCCTACACTCATGAAAAAGCGTCCATCGAGACCGGCTGCGCGCATCTCGTCGTCCGGTGCAGGTAGCTTCTTCAACATCGTATCATTCACGCGCTTCCAGTATGGGCTGTCACTGACAGTCAAGCCCTGATTGCCCCACCATACGGCGTCACCGCTGTTGACCACGAATTTGGCGCGACCGGATTGAACGTCCTTCACGATTTCACGGGTAACCCATTCGCCGCCCTGAAGCCGGAACATCGTGCGGTGCACTCCGGGAAGCAGTTTCAAGTCTTCCACGGATGCCTCTGTCACCCATCCTTTATCGACGGTCAGTGTCATGACTTCCGTTTTGGACGCGAATGGCATGATTACCTTAATCAGCTCTTTTGTGACCGGATCGAAGATCATCTTCACATCCCTCGCCACAATGGCTTCAGCGACCTTCTCCGGCATCACCAGCCCGAACATCTCAACGAAGAACTTGTTGAGGTCCGGCTGCCCTTCCTTGAGCGGGAGGTACATCATCGGTCTGGTGTCGCCGACCGCAGCGAACGAAAACCCGGCCCCTTCGGTAGACGGTGCTTGGGCGGTAGTTGTTTGCGCCTGCGCATTGCGAGTGAGCGGCACGTAGAGTACTGGCACCGTTGCGAGTGCGCCGAGTACAACGCGCCGACTGGGCTCGTTAGGCCGGGAGGATTGCATGTCAATAACCCCTGTTGAGGAGAGCGAATGCGCCGCCGCATGGTGCGAAACGCGTTATTGCCCTTCAGCGGCAGGTAGCCTTGATATAGATCAACGTCGTCACCAGCCGTCGGCATCCGAACGTTCTTCCCGCAATCAATGGTACGACGGTCGGTGTCCTAACGAGGTGATCGAGTGATGGTCACTTCCGCTGTTGGGCCTAAAACCGACACTCCGTGGTCACCCGGCGATGTCCGGTTTTAGGGGGGGAGAGCCGACGTGGCGGATTTATGAGTACGCGCCCGAGCTCTCTTCAGGTCAGTGCCCGCTGCAGCGCAAGCGCTGTCGGCACGAGACCGACAATGACCGTTGTGCCCGTTCCAAGTCCGAGCAGATGCGCTGTTAGCGCCAGGCGCTGGCTGTGTCCGTGAGGCGTCATTGCAATGCCTCGCAGGCGCGCTTCGATCGCCTTGCGGCTTCTTCGATGGTCGCCGACGGGTTGGCGAAGCTGACGCGGATATGGGGCGACAGCCCGAGATCCTCGCCGGGAAACACCGCCACATCGGCCTGCTCGAGCAAGTAGGCGGAGAAATCGCGGTCGGTCGCGATCACCTTGCCGTCGGGCGCACGCTTGCCGATCACGCCGGCGCAATTGACCAGCAGATAGAACGTGCCTTCCGGCGGCACGCAGGACAGCCCGGCGCATTCATTCAGCAGTTCGGCAAAGCGATCGCGCCGCGCGCGAAGGATGGCGGCGCGTTCCGTCAGCACATCCTGCGCACCATCGAGCGCCGCGACCGCGGCGGCCTGGCTGATCGACGATGCACCCGACGTGGTCTGCGACTGGATCGTGATGATCTCGCGGATCAGCGCCGCTGGTCCGGCGGCATAGCCGATCCGCCATCCCATCATGGCGTAGCTCTTGGCGAGGCCGCTGACGGTCAATGTCCGCGGCTTCAGGCGCGGCTCGATCTCCGCAAGCGTCGGCGCGGGCGTGCCGTTGAACACGATGTGCTCGTAGAGCCCGTCGGCAAGCACCCAGATGTCCGGATGCCGCAGCAGGACCGCGGCGATCTCGGACAGATCCTCACGCGAATACAGCGCGCCGGACGGATTGACCGGATTGTTGAGCACTATCCAGCGCGTTCGCGGCGATATCGCTGCCTGCAAATCCTCCGCGCGCAGCTTGAAGCCGTTGTTCTGCGCGCACGGCACGACCACGGGCGTGCCGCCCGCCAGCCGCACCTGATCGAGATAGGGCGCCCAATAGGGGGCAGGGATGATCACCTCGTCGGCGGGCGCCAGCGTTGCCAGCAGCGCATTGAACAGCGCCTGCGTCGAGCCGTTGGTGATGACGATCTCATCCGGCCGATAGTCGAGATGATGGTCGCGCAGCAGCGCGGCCTGCACCGCCTGCTTCAGCTCCGGCGTGCCGTCGACATCGGTGTAGCGGGTTTCGCCGCGCAAGGCCGCGTCATGCGCCGCGGCGATCACATGATCCGGTGTCGGGAAGTCCAGATTGCCCGACGACAACTCGATGATGTCGCGCCCGGTGGCGCGCAGCTCGCGGGCGCGGCGGCGCAGCACCGAGGCGGGCGATGCCTTGATGCCGCGCATCCGCGGCGAGAGGATCGGTGGTGCGGTCATCGGACGTACTGCGCCTCACCGTTGCCGAACGACCAGTTCTCGGGGAGCACCTCGACGAGGTTGATGAAGACGTCCTCGGCGCGCAGGCCGGGGCTCTCCGTCAGCAGTTCGGCGATCCGGCGATAGAGTGCCTGCTTCTGCGTCACCGGGCGGGTGTTGCTGACGGTGATCTGAATGATGACCAGATCGCCGCTGCGCCTGATGCCAAGGTAGTCCGCGCCGTAGGCGAAATTGTCGTCGTCGTGCTCGGAGACCGTCATGAAGCGATCGCCTTCCGGCACATCGAAGGTCTCGCGCATGGCGCGATAAAGGCTGTCGAGAATGGCCTTGCGGTAGGCGGCGGGCTTGCCCCGCCGCAGCGAGACACGGGTCAACGGCATGATGGTGGCTCTCCTGGCGATGGTTGCGTTCAGCTGATCCTAGGGGTTCGTTGATCATTGAAAAATAGTATGATATCGTATTTCAATGATTGCCAATTTAAATGAATGGCCATGAAGGCACTCGACGTCGAGGCGGTGCAGGCCTTTGTCCTGGTCGCCGACCTCAGCAGCTTCACGCGCGCGGCGCAGGTCATGGAGACCACGCAGTCGGCGGTCAGTTTGAAGATCAGGCGGCTGGAAGACGGGCTCGGCCGGCGGCTGCTGGAGCGCACGCCGCGGCTGGTCCGGCTGTCCGCCGAAGGTGCGGCCTTTCTCGGCGCGGCGCGCAATCTGGTTGCCGCGCATCAATCGGCGATCGGGTCGTTTGCGGTCGAGCATCGGCGGTTGGTCGTCGGCATCAGCCACCACATCGTCGGAACGGAGCTGGCCTCGCTGTTGAAGCGGATGAACGCCACCGATCCTGGCCTGGTGATCCAGCTGCACGTCGACACGTCGCGCGCGGTGCTCAGCGCATTCGACGACGGCAAGCTCGATGCTGCAATCGCGCTACGCCACGACACCAAGCGCCGCGATGGCGACGTGCTGTTCGAAGAACCCTTTGGCTGGATGGCGGCGCCCGATTTTCACCATCGGCCGGGCGAGCCGTTGCGGCTCGCCACGCAAGCCGAGCCGTGCAGCGTGCGCGCCATGGCCGTCGAAGTTCTCGACACCGCCGGTATCGCCTGGACCGAGGCGTTCGTCGGTGGCGGGCTTGCGACGATCGGGGCCGCGATCTCCGCGGGGCTCGCGGTCGCCGCGTTGGCGCGCCGGGTGGCACCGGCCGATACCATCGATCTCGGGCCCCGGCTTGGCCTGCCGCCATTGCCGTCGCGCGACGTCATGCTGCACTCGAAGCTGTCGGACGCGCGGACGCGGCAGGCGCTGCGCACCCTCGGCGCAGCGTTCGCGGCGAACGCGGCCTGAGCGGCTTCTCATTCAGTCAGGTGGCACCCCGCGCGCTTGAGCATGTCGCGGACGATCAGCGGCGTTGCCGGTGTCTCGGTCGCGGCGGTGGCAGCCGCGCTTGCGATCGCGTCGCGGGCCTGCTCGGCGTCGAGCGTCAGCTGACGGGGGCAGGGCGGCCGGCTGCGCGCGGCATCGAGCAGCCAGCCGGCGGCTTCGCCGGTGCCGGCCAGATAGGCTGTCAGCGTTTGCCGCGCGGTGGGATTGGTCGCGGCCTGGTCCAACATCGCCCTGACCTGCGCGACCGAGATCTGCCCACGCGATGTCGAAGGCTGAGCGTGCGCAGCGGTCGTCAGCACGAGGAGGGCACAGATGGCGCGGGTCGGGCGGTTCAGCATGAGGCTACCTTTCGATACATGTTGACTTGCAGATAATAATTATTGTAAAACAATAATGTCAGGTCAATAGTCCCGAGGTTCAAATGTCCGCGTCCCTCTCGTCAGAGCTTCCCCAGTCCGCGCGACCGGCGCGTCTTGAACGCATCAGTGCGGTCAGCCGCGTGCTCGCCTATGCGTGCACCGGCATCTCGTTCGTGCTCGCCGTGGGCCTGCTGGCCTATTGGCTGACGAGCCCGGATGAGGCGATCCTGCGCGATGCGGGGCTGACCGGGATCGCCTTCCATCCAATCGGCTGGCTGGTTCGCCTGATGGGTCTCATGGTCTCGGCGTTGCCGCTGGCCTGTCTGATCTGGGGACTGTCGCGCGTGCGCCGCTGCTTCGCGTCGTTCGCGGACGGGCGGTTCTTCACGGCCGAAAACGTCACGGGGTTGCGCGACCTCGCGATCGCGATGCTGGTCTCGACCTTGCTGAAGCCGTTGATCGGCGCGCTGCTCTCGATCCTGCTGAGCTGGCAGACCTACGCACTAGGCAAGTCCGTCGTCATCGCGTTTGGTTCCGACACGCTGCTGGCGCTGCTGTTTGCCGGCCTGGTCGCGGTCACGGCCTGGGTGATGGCCGAAGCCAATGCGATCGCCGACGAGCACGCGCAATTCGTTTGAGGCGGTTGCGATGCCGATCCGGGTCCGGCTCAACGTGATGCTCGCCGAGCGCAACGTGAAATCGAAGGAGCTTGCCGAATATGTCGGGATCACCGAGGCCAATTTGTCCCTGCTCAAGCAGGGCAAGGTGAAGGGCGTCAGGTTCGATACGCTGGAACGGATTTGCACCTATCTGAAGTGCCAGCCCGGCGACTTGCTGCGCCATGAGGACGACGATGCGTCAGCCTGATGCGGTCATGCATTACCCAAGTATTAACTTTCGCGCGCTACCCCAGAGCCAGTTCCGGGAGTACCGCGCATGGACATGATGAGCATGGTGTCGAGCATCTTGTCGATGCAGCAGGGCAACCTGCAAGGCGAGATCGCGACCCGGGTGACCAAGCAGAATCTCGACGCGGAGAGGTCTGCGGTTCAGACCCTGCTCGGCAACCCCTCCACCGCAAATCTCGGTCCCGGTATAGGCGGCAATCTCAACGCCGTCGCCTGATCAGAACCCGGCCGCGGCCGGGGCCAGCGCCGCCTTCACCAGCTTGATCGCATCGTCGCTCGCCCATTCGGCGGGACCGGCGATATTGGCGATTTCGCAGCCCTTGCCGTCGACCAGCACCGAGGTCGGCATGCCCAGCGCTTTGCCTATGTTCTTAAGGTCCTGAAAGACCTTGGCTTTCTGGTCGCTGAAATAGCCGAGATTGGTCAGATTGGCTTCCTTCAGGAAGTTCTTCGGCTTGTCCGGGTCGCGGGTGTCGATGTTGATCGCGACCACCTCGAAATCCTTGCCGCCGAGCTTGGTCTGCAGGCTGTCGAGCGCCGGCATCTCCTTGCGGCAGGGCACGCACCAGGTCGCCCACAAATTCACGAGCACGGTCTTGCCGCGCCAGTCCGAGAGCTTCTTCGGCTGACCGTTGGCGTCCTCGAAGGTCAGGTCGGGCAGCTTCAAGGGCGTGGTCGCCATGGTCAGCGCCGCGACTTCGCCATGGGCGAGCGGGGCGATCTTCTTGGCCAGATCTACCGCGCTGTTGCAGGCGATATCGCCGCCCGCGGGATGCTTGAGGCCGGAGACCCCGACATAGCCGATCGCGGCCCCGGCCAGCACGGCGCCGATCACCAGCGGGATGCGCCACTTGGCAGTCGGCCTGGCACTCGACTTGGCGGTCGGTTCGGATGGGGTCGTCTCGGGCATATCGTTTGTCATCCTGGGTCAGATGTGGCTAAGCAGTGCCGGGAATTACGACCGGAACCGCCATGCTGTTTCGCCGTCTCGGCGCGGGAACAGCAGGGCCTGAAATACAAATTCGTGAGCGAGATGTCATGAGCAACAAGATGTGGGGCGGCCGGTTCTCGGAGCGTCCCGACGCGATCATGGAGGAAATCAACGTCTCCATCGACGTCGACCGTCACCTTTACGCCCAGGACATTGCCGCGTCCAAGGCCCACGCCGCGATGCTCGCCGCGCAAGGCATCATCACGTCAGCTGATGCGAAAAATATCGGCAAAGGTCTAGACACGATTTTGTCAGAAATCGGCAAGGGCGATTTCGATTTCAAGCGCGCGCTCGAGGACATCCATATGAATGTCGAGTCGCGGCTGTCCGAACTGATCGGGCCCGCCGCGGGCCGGCTGCATACAGCCCGCTCGCGCAACGACCAGGTCGCGACCGATTTCCGGCTCTATGTCCGCGATACAATCGACGAGACCGATGCGGCGCTGGCCGCGTTCCAGCAAGCGCTGGTCGCCCGTGCGCTGGAGCATGCCGGAACGGTCATGCCGGGCTTCACGCATCTGCAGACCGCGCAGCCGGTGACCTTCGGCCATCATCTGCTGGCCTATGTCGAGATGGCCGGTCGCGACCGTGGCCGCTTTGCCGACGCGCGCAAGCGGCTGAATGAGTCGCCGCTCGGCGCCGCCGCGCTCGCCGGTACCTCGTTTCCGATCGACCGCACTGCTACCGCCCAGGCGCTCGGCTTCGACCGGCCGATGGCCAATTCGCTCGACGCGGTGTCCGACCGCGATTTCGTGCTGGAGACGCTGTCGGCAGCCGCGATCTGCGCGGTGCACATGTCGCGCTTCGCCGAGGAGATCGTGATCTGGACTTCGCCCCTGGTCGGTCTCGTCAAGCTCAGCGACAAGTTCACCACCGGCTCGTCGATCATGCCGCAGAAGCGCAACCCGGACGCCGCCGAGCTGGTGCGCGCCAAGACCGGCCGTGTGATCGGTGCGCTGTCAGCGCTCCTGATCGTGATGAAGGGCCTGCCGCTCGCCTATCAAAAGGACATGCAGGAGGACAAGCAGGGCGCGATGGAGGCGTTCGAGGCGCTGTCGCTCGCGATCCGCGCCATGACCGGCATGGTCGAGGACCTGGTGCCGGACGAGGCCAAGATGAAGGCCGCCGCCGGCGAGGGCTACGCGACCGCGACCGACCTTGCCGACTGGCTGGTGCGCACCCTGAAAATGCCGTTCCGCGACGCCCACCACGTGACCGGGCGCATCGTCGGCCTGGCCTCGAAGCAGGGCGTGGCGCTGCACGAATTACCGTTGGCGGCCATGCAGGAGGTCGAGCCGAAGATTACGGCTGAGGCGCTTAAGGTGCTCAGCGTCGAATCTTCGGTGAAGAGCCGGACCTCGTTTGGCGGCACGGCGCCGAAGAATGTGATGGCGCAGGCCAAAGCCTGGGCCAAGCGGCTGGAAAAAGAGCGAAAATTGGGCTGAACCGGAAAATTTGGCCGTGATTTCTCAGCCCTCGGCCTCTCGCCAGAGCACGCCAATGTTTGTATGGTGCCGCCCGAATTGGGGAATTCGTTGTGATTAGCAAGAACCGCCTGACCCCCTCGGGATGGGCCATCATTGTGCTGAGCGCTGCAACGCTCGCGCTCGGCGGCTGCGGCCGCAAGGGACCGCTCGACCTGCCGCCGACCGCGAACGCCGCGCCGGGCGATACCGAGGCCGAGCGGGCGGCGCAGCCCAGCGTGTTCAATCCGACCTACGGCTCGGATGCCGCGCCGGCCGCGTCGAAAGGCAACAAACGGTCTTTCGTCCTCGATCCGCTGCTCGGCAACTAGTATCTAAAAGCTTGTCATGAACCATTTCGACTATCGCAACGGCGTGCTGCATGCCGAGGCGGTCAATCTCATTGAGCTCGCGGAAGCCGTCGGCACGCCGTTCTATTGCTATTCGACCGCGACGCTGGAGCGGCACTACCGCGTCTTCACCGAAGCCTTCGCCGGAGAGAAGGCGCTGGTCTGCTATGCGATGAAGGCGAACTCCAACCAGTCGGTGCTGCGCACGCTGGCCAAGCTCGGCGCCGGCGCCGACGTGGTGTCGGGCGGCGAGTTGAAGCGGGCGCTGGCAGCCGGCATTCCGCCGTCGAAGATTGTGTTCTCGGGCGTCGGCAAGACCGAAGGCGAGCTGCGCGCCGCGCTCGCCACCGACATCCTCTGCATCAATATCGAGTCCGAGCCGGAACTCGAGATGCTGTCGCGCCTTGCGGTCGAAATGAAAAAGACCGCGCGCATCTCGGTGCGGGTCAATCCCGACGTCGACGCCGGCACTCATGCCAAGATCTCGACCGGCAAGTCGGAGAACAAGTTCGGCATTCCGATCGCGCGCGCCCGCGAGGTCTATGCCCGCGCGGCGAAGCTGCCCGGCATCAAGGTCACCGGCACCGACGTGCATATCGGCAGCCAGATCACCGATCTCGGTCCGCTGGAAGTGGCCTTCCGGCTGCTCGCCGAATTCGTGCAGACGCTGCGCGCCGACGGCCACGATATCTCGCATATCGATTTCGGCGGCGGGCTCGGCATTCCCTACTACATGGACCGCGCCGCGCCGCCGGCGCCAGATGCCTATGCCGCGATGGTCAAGCGGGTCACGCATAATCTCGGCTGCACGCTGATGTTCGAGCCGGGCCGCATGATCGTCGGCAATGCCGGCATCCTCGTTGCCCGCGTGATCCATGTGAAGCCGGGCGAGGCCAAGAACTTCGTCATCATCGATGCCGCGATGAACGATCTGATCCGGCCGACGCTGTATGAAGCGCATCACGACATCTTAGCCGTGCGTCAGCCGGCGCAGGGCACGCCGACCATGGTCGGCGACGTGGTCGGCCCGGTCTGCGAGACCGGCGACTATCTCGCGCTCGACCGTGCGCTGCCGCAGCCGAAGGCCGGCGATCTCCTGGCGATCATGACCGCCGGCGCCTATGGCGCCGTGCAGTCCGGCACCTACAACACCCGGCCTCTGGTGCCGGAGGTGCTGGTCAAGGACGACCAGTATGCTGTGGTCCGCCCGCGCATCGACGTCGACGCGCTGATCGCGATGGACAAGCCCGCGCCGTGGTTGTGAGGCACTAGCGTGCCGCATCAATAGTGTCGTCCTGGCGAAGGCCAGGACCCATAACCACCGCCCTTGATTGTTACACTGAGCCGGGGCCCAGCTCAGCTGAATCACAAACGCCTGTGGTTATGGGTCCCGGGTCGCGCTTCGCTTGCCCGGGACGACGGCGGCTCTTTGTCGACCGCCTTACTTCGCGGCGTGAGCTCCGCCCTTACCGCCACCCACGATCACCCCCGCGGCCTTCTCGATCGGCTTGATCGCAGCCGTAAAGTCCGACTCCGGTCCCTCGTCGCGGATGATGACTTCCCAGAGCCGGCCGACCGCTTCGGCGACTTCCATCGAAAGCCCGAGCGAGCGCATTTCCTCGACCGCGAGCCGCACGTCCTTCACCATCAGCCCGGTGGCGAAGCCGAAGTCGAAGCTGCGCGGCAGCACCGCGCGCGGAAACTTGTCGCGGCTCGCGGTGTTTAGCCCGGAGCCGGCATTGATGACGTCGATCATCACGGCCGGATCGAGCCCGGACTTCACGCCCATCACCACAGCTTCCGAGGTCGCGACCATCGCGGTCGCCGACAGGAAGTTGTTGGCGAGCTTCATGGTCTGGCCGGAGCCCGGCTTGGTGCCGATGAAGAACACCTTGCCGATTACGTCGAGCGCGCCCTTCACCAGCTCGAAATCGGCGCGCGGGCCCGACACCATCACCGCCAGCGTGCCCTTCTCGGCGCCGGAGACGCCGCCGGAGATCGGGCTGTCGATCTGCACGATGTTCCTCTTGGCCAAGAGATCGTGGATCTTGACCGCCATCTGCGAGCCGACGGTGGAGAGATCGATGAAGCGCTTGACGCGCTTGCCCTCGATCACGCCGCCGGCGCCGGTCGCGACCTCAAGCGAGGCCTGCAGCGAGGGCAGGCTCGCCATCACGGTCTCGACGCGGTCGGCGACGTCCCTGGGCGACGTTGCTGCCTCAGCGCCGCGCGCCACCAGCCTTGCGAGCGCGTCCTTGCGGGTGTCGAACACGGTGAGCTTGTGGCCGGCCTCGATCAGCCGGCGCGCCATCGGGAAGCCCATCTTCCCGAGGCCGATGAATCCGATTTCCATGGTGTTCCTCTCTTCGTCGTTATGCGCGAAGCCGCGTGCCTCACATCCGATGTCGTCCCTGCGAAAGCAGGGACCCATAACCACCGCGGTCAATTGCTGTGCTCCGCTGGAGCCCCAGCGTGTTCTCGCCACGAACGCCTGTGGTTATGGGTCCTGGCTTTCGCCAGGACGACGGCGGTGAGGCAGCAGCGCCTCACGCCTTGTTGTCGAGTTCGGCGAACACTTCGCGCGCGATGCGGAAGCTGTCGACGCCGGCCGGGATGCCGGCATAGATCGAGACCTGCATGAAGATCTCGCGGATCTCGTCGCGGGAGACGCCGTTGGTCAGGGCGCCCTTGATGTGCGCCTTCAATTCGTGCGGCCGGTTCAGGATCGAGATCATGGCGAGGTTGAGCATGCTGCGCGTCTTGCGCGGCAGCTCCTCGCGGCCCCACACCGCACCCCAGCAATATTCGGTGACGAGTTCCTGGAACGGCTTGTTGAAGCTGTCCGAGTTCTTCAGCGCATTGTTGACATAGGCCTCGCCGAGCACCGCCTTGCGGATTTCGAGCCCCTTGTCGTGCGTCTTCTGGTCCATATCGTTTCCTCATGCCTAAGGCGTTGGTTCGGGCCGGGAAGTTACGGGGTCGCACCGCCGCAGTCACGCCTTCGTGTTATGCGTATTTCCCGGTGTGGGTTACGTCGGGGAACGGGTGCCTCAAAGCCGCCGCCGTGCTAGGCTGATCTGCCGGCTACCCCGGAGATTTTATTGAGCGGAGCCAACATCGACCCGTCTGACAACGCCTCACGCGCCGTCCCCGACAGCGATGCGATCGCGCGTTTGAAGCTGACCGAGGCTCTGCAGCGGGCAAAATTCGCGATCGCGTGGGAACGGGCCTGGCCGCATCTGGCGCGGTTCCTGACGGTTGCAGGATTGTTCCTGGTCGCATCCTGGGCCGGGCTGTGGCTGGTGCTGCCGTTTGCAGCACGCCTGGCCGGTGCCGGCCTGTTCGGCCTTGCCGGGCTCGCAGCATTGTCGCCGCTGCTGCGCTTCCGCTGGCCGAGCCGCGAGGAGGGCCTGAGCCGGCTCGACCGCGGCGCCGGCATCCGCCATCGTCCGGCGACCACGCTCTCCGACACGCTCACGAACAAGGACCCGTTTGCGCTGGCACTGTGGCAGGCGCAGCGCGAGCGCACGCTGGCCTCGATCAAGCGCATCCGCGCCGGCCTGCCGCGGCCGCGCGTCTCGCTGCACGATCCCTGGGCGCTGCGCGCGCTGGTCATCGTGATGCTGGTCGCGAGCTATGTCGCGGCCGGCGACGAGCGCGGCCTGCGGGTCGCCTCCGCGTTCGACTGGAACGGCATCATGGCGCCGGCCAATGTCCGGGTCGATGCCTGGGTGACGCCGCCGAACTACACCGGCAAGCCGCCGATCATCCTGTCGAATGCCAACGAGGACGCCAACGCGGCCGACACCACCCCGCTCG
The DNA here is from genome assembly GCF_010811875.1 of Bradyrhizobium uaiense. Lineage (GTDB taxonomy): Bacteria > Pseudomonadota > Alphaproteobacteria > Rhizobiales > Xanthobacteraceae > Bradyrhizobium > Bradyrhizobium uaiense. The sequence continues at coordinate 33,006 of NZ_VKHP01000038.1, read as the reverse complement.
CGGTTCCCTCGGGCAGCACGCTCCTGGTGCGCTCGAGCGGCGGCACCATCGACGTCGTGGTCGGTGGCGGCGTCAATGAGGTCGCGCCGGAGGGGCAGGCGCCCAAGGGCACCAACGAGCGGCATTTCAAGATCACCGGCGACGGCACCGCGCATGTCCGCGCGCCGGCCGGTCAGCCGCAGTGGAAGTTCACCGCGACGCCGGACCGCCCGCCGTCGATCGCGCTCGCCAAGGATCCGGAGCGGCAGGCACGTGGCGCCTTGCAGATGTCCTACCGGCTCGAGGACGATTACGGCGTGACCGAAGCGCGCGCGCAGTTCGCGCCGCGACCGGGCGATGCGCCCAAGGATGCAACAAAGGATGCAGCAAAGGATGCCGACGGCAAGACGACGCAGCCGCGTCCGCTGTTCGAGCCGCCGCAATTCCCGCTGGTGCTGCCGAATGCGCGCACCCGCAACGGCGTCGGCCAGACCGTCAAGGACCTCAGCGAGGATCCCTATGCCGGCGCCGACGTGACGCTGACGCTGACCGCCAAGGATGAAGCCGGCAATGAGGGCAAGAGCGAACCGTTCAACATGCGGCTGCCCGAGCGTCTGTTCACCAAGCCATTGGCGCGCGCGCTGATCGAGCAGCGTCGGATCCTTGCGCTCGATGCCAACCAGAACGGGCAGGTCTACGCCGCGCTCGACGCGCTGATGATCGCGCCTGAAATGTTCATGCCGGAGACCGGCTATTATCTCGGCCTGCACACCGTGGCCCGCCAGCTCGAGGCGGCCCGCACCGACGATCAGCTGCGCGAGGTCGTCGCCAGCCTGTGGTCGCTCGCCGTCACCATCGAGGACGGCGACATCAGTGATGTCGACAAGGCGCTGCGCGCGGCGCAGGACGCGCTCAAGCAGGCGCTGGAGCGCGGCGCGACCGACGAGGAGATCAAGAAGCTCACCGACAATCTGCGCGCGGCGCTGGACAATTTCCTGCGCCAGATGGTCGAGCAGTTCCGCAACAATCCGCAGCAGCTCGCCCGGCCGCTCGATCCCAACGCCAAGGTGCTGAGCCAACAGGATCTCAAGAACATGCTCGATCGCATGGAGCGGCTGTCGCGCTCCGGCGACAAGGATGCGGCGCGGCAGCTGCTCGAGCAGATGCAGCAGATGCTGGAAAACCTGCAGATGGCGCAGCCCAATCAGGGCGACGACGACATGCAGCAGTCGCTCAACGAGCTCGGCGACATGATCCGCAAGCAGCAGCAATTGCGCGACAAGACCTTCAAGCAGGGCCAGGACTCCCGCCGCGATCGCATGCGCGGCAAGCAGGGCGACCAGTCGATGGGCGATCTGCAACAGGATCAGCAGGCGCTGCGCGACCGCCTGAAGAAATTGCAGGAAGAACTCGCCAAGCGCGGCATGGGTCCGGATCAGCGCGGCCAGAAGGGCCAGCAGGGGCAGAAGGGCCAGGGCCAGAAGGGCGATCAGGCGCAGCAGGGCGACCAGGGCGGCGATCAGGGTGATGACGGCGACGGGCTCGACCAGGCCGATTCCGCGATGGGCGATGCGTCGGGCCGGCTCGGCGAGGGCAATGCCGACGGCGCGGTGGATTCGCAAGGCCGCGCGCTGGACGCCTTGCGCAAGGGCGCGCAGAGCCTTGCCGACGCGATGCAGCAGGGCGACGGCGACCAGCCGGGCGATAGCCCCGGCAACCGCGCCGGCCGCCAGCAGAGCGGCGGCAACCAGACCGATCCGCTCGGCCGGCCGCTGCACGGCCGCGAGTTCGGCGACGACTACACCGTGAAGATTCCCGGCGAGATCGATGTCCAGCGCGTCCGCCGCATCCTCGAAGAGCTGCGCCGCCGCCTCGCCGATCCGTCGCGGCCGCAGATCGAGCTCGATTACATCGAGCGCCTGCTGAAGGATTATTGAGGCCACCACACATTCCACCGTCATCGCGCGGCGCGCGATTGGGCGATGCGGTATTGCAGAGACGTCAGCAATTGAATCGAGAAGCCGCGGCGTACTGGATGCCCCGCTTTCGCGGAGCTTGACACAGAATGTGAGGCGAGTTGCTTCGCCCGCAATGACGTCCTAGTTGGCCTTCCTTGCCGCCAGCGCGTCCGCCACCGCCGTGCGGATGTCGGCGACCGAGAACGGCTTGGTCACCACGTCATGCACGATCGCATTGAGGCCGGAGGCGCGCTCGCGCTGATGCGCGAAGCCGGTCATCAGCAGGATCTTCAGCCCGGGGAAGTCGCGTGCCGCGGTCAGGGCCAGCGCGATGCCGTCCATCACGGGCATCTGGATGTCGGTAAGCAAGAGGTCGAACGCGCCCTCATCGCGCGTCAGCACCTCCAGCGCCTCGGCGCCGTCTTGCGCGGTCACGGTCTCGTGGCCGTCCATGGCGATGGCGCGCGCCACCAGCGAGCGCATCGAGTCTTCGTCGTCGGCGATCAGAACACGCGTCATGGTGATTGGTCGATTCCCAAAGTGTTGGCCGGCAGTCTCAGGCGCGGCCGCCGGTGAGATCACGCTTGTTGAAGAATCGTACGTCGATATTGCGGCCTTCGGGCGGCGGCGAGGCGAGGCGCGACTTGAAGAAGGCGCGCTCGCCGGGATTCAGCACCGGCTGCTCCAGCACCGCGTTCCAGGCATAGATTTCAGCGCCTTGCGCGTCGCGGACCGAGAAGCGCAGCCGCGGCAATTCGACCGGCTTCCGGGTCTGGCCGACGATCATGCCCTCGATGACCAGCACCGGCTTGCCGTCCACGGTCTCGTTGGTGATCTTGAGGTCCTTGAAGGCGAGCCCGCGCAGATTCACGTCGAGCCCGACCATCTTGTAGAACAGCGCCGTCTGCGGCAGCAGGCGGACCACGTCGTTGCGCCAGACGAACAGTGCGACGATCAGCGCGGCCATGGCAGCGCAGGTGGTCGGCAGCGCGCCGATCACCGGCATAAAGGGAATCCGGGGCAGGGAAGGCAGGCTGAACAGCCGGGGAAACCGGGGCAGGCGGAAGCGGCGCCGGGTTCCGGTCGGCTCCTGGCCGTCGGCATGAGCTGCGGCATCCGCGGCGGCCACCGCCGGCCATTCCGCTGCGGCGTCGCCCTCGGGTAAATCGGCCGAAATCGAGGGGCTTTCGACCATCGGGGTCTCGTCAGCCTCCTCGCGGCCCATCGCATCCCATTCGGCAGCCAGGTCGGACCCGGCGGACTGATAGGCCAGAATGGGCGCCACAGCCCCGATCGCGTCCTCCGGCCGGGCCAGCCAGACCTCCCGGCAGCGGGAACAACGGACGGAGCGTCCGGCCTCCCCCAGGGTGGCCGGATTGATGGCGTAGGATGTTGTACAATGCGGGCAAACGATATGCATGGAGCCGAATCTCCACCGTGACTTTGCCCGGATGCTACTTAGCGACCGTTAACGAATCGGAAACCATAACCGCAGCACAACCTTTCTGTGCGGTTCATGGCCGGTCGGCCGGGGCCCGGGACGTCTTTGTGGGGCATTGGGCCACTGGCCCTCTCGAACGGAGCTAGCGCATTGGTTCGGTTCGAAAATGTCGGTTTGCGCTACGGGCTCGGCCCGGAGGTTCTGCGCGACCTCTCGTTCACGATCCCGGCGCACTCGTTCCAGTTCCTCACCGGCCCGTCGGGCGCGGGCAAGACCTCGCTGCTGCGGCTGTTGTTCCTGTCGCTGCGGCCGACCCGCGGGCTGGTCAATCTGTTCGGCAAGGACGTCTCCCTGCTCAACAAGGACCAGGTCGCCGACCTGCGCAAGCGGATCGGCATCGTGCTGCAGGATTTTCGCCTGCTCGACCATATGACGACCTATGAGAACGTCGCGTTGCCGTTCCGCGTGATGGGCCGCGAGGAATCGAGCTATCGCCGCGAGGTGATCGACCTCCTGAAATGGGTCGGCCTCGGCGAGCGGATGGATGCACTGCCGCCGATCCTGTCGGGCGGCGAGAAGCAGCGCGCGGCGATCGCGCGCGCGGTGATCTCGCGGCCGCAATTGCTGCTGGCGGACGAGCCGACCGGCAGTGTCGATCCGACGCTCGGGCGCCGCCTGCTGCGGCTGTTCATCGAGCTCAACAAATCGGGCACCGCTGTTATCATCGCGACCCACGACATCACGTTGATGGATCAGTACGAGGCGCGGCGGCTGGTGCTGCATCAGGGACGGCTGCACATCTATGAGTAAGAGCGGCGACGAGAAAGTGTCGTTGGTCGATCTCGGGCGCGAGCGCCCGCAGGTCCCGGCCACCGCGCGCAACATGTCGCCGATCGTGCCGCGTGCCTCGATCTCCGGCCGCGCGCTGGTCGCGGTCGTCGCGATCATGACGTTCCTCGCCTCGCTGACGACAGGCACCGTGCTCCTGGTCAGCGCGTCGGCCGCCGAATGGCAGTCCGAGGTGTCGAGCGAGGTCACCATCCAGGTGCGCCCTTCGCCCGGCCGCGACCTCGATCGCGATGCGCAGGCGGCGGTGGAGGCGATGCGGGCGCAGCCCGGCATTCTCGAGGTTCGTCCGTTCAGCAAGGAAGAATCCGCCAAGCTGCTGGAGCCGTGGCTCGGCAGCGGGCTCTCGATCGACGAGCTGCCGGTGCCGCGCGTCATCGTGGCGCGGGTGCAGCCCGGCACCACGCTCGATCTCGCGGCGCTGCGCGCACGGGTGACGCAGGCGGCGCCGACCGCAAGCGTCGACGATCACCGCGCCTGGATCGAGCGCATGCGCTCGATGACCGGCGCCACGGTGTTTGCCGGCATCGGCATCCTGATCCTCGTGATCATCGCCACCATCATCTCGGTGTCGTTCGCGACCCGCGGCGCGATGGCCGCCAACCGTCCGATCGTCGAGGTGCTGCATTTCGTCGGCGCCGGCGACAGCTTCATCGCCAACCGCTTCCTGCGGCACTTCCTGCGGCTCGGCCTCGAAGGCGGGCTGATCGGGGGCGGCGCGGCGATGCTGGCATTCGGCTTCTCGGAGTCGATCGCCAACTGGTTCTCCGGCACACCGGTAGGCGACCAGTTCGCGGCCCTGCTCGGCACGTTCTCGCTGCGTCCGTCCGGCTATCTGGTGCTGGCGATGCAGGCGGTGCTGATCGCGGCGATCACCGCATGGGCGTCGCGGCGCACCTTGTTTGCCACGCTCGACGACATCGACTGACGGGCCTGCGAAATCGAAAATCATGGTCGGTGTCGTGATTGCGTTTGGTCGCCCGAGTGTCCTTCCGCGTGCATCCACGCGGCGCTGGCCCGGCAAAACCGGTTTCCACTTTGCCGGATCATGCTCTAAAATCCCCGGGGGGAAGGACGACCGCATCACATGAGTTTGCAGCCCGACGATACGTCGCCGAATGGCCATGCCGCGCGTCCGCGCGGCTGGCTGCGCGCCGTCATCGTCGCGCCGCTGGCGATCGCCTTCGTTGCTGCGGCGGTCGGCTTCATCGGCTTCCTGTCGCAATTGCGCGGCGTCGAGACCGATCCGCCGCACAATGCCGATGGCATCGTGGTGCTGACCGGCGGCTCGTCGCGGGTGTCGGATGCGATGGAACTGCTGGCTGCAGGCTACGGCAAGCGTCTCCTGATCTCGGGCGTGCACCCGACCAATGATGCCGGCGACATCTCGCGCTCGGTGCCGGACAGCCGTGGGCTGATGAGCTGCTGCGTCGATCTCGACCGCTCGGCGGTGAACACCCGCAGCAACGCGGCGGAGACGCGGCGCTGGGCGCGCGAGCGCGGCTTCAAATCGCTGATCGTGGTGACCTCGAACTACCACATGCCGCGGGCGATCGTGGAACTGTCACACGCGATGCCTGATGTCACGCTGATCCCGTTCGCGGTGGTCGGCGACAAATGGCGCGACGAGCCCTGGTGGACGAGTGGCGCGGCGTTCCGTCTCTTGCTATCGGAATACGCCAAATATGTCGCGGCGGAGATGCGGGTGCGGTTGGCCGATATCGGCCTCGACCTGACCTCGGATCTTGCCGAGCCGGCAGCGGCGCCACGCCGCCCGGCGACCGCGCAGGCGAACTAGAACTGGGACTGAGATGATCTTCCTGCGCTCGCTGATCTTCAACGTGCTGTTCTATCTCGTGCTGGTGCTGCTCTGCGTCATCGCGCTACCGGCATTGCTGCTGCCGCGCGGCGCGCTGATGGCAATCGAAGCCGCATGGGCCAGCACCAGCCTGTTCCTGATGCGCGTGATCTGCAACATCAGGATCGAGTTCCGCGGCGTCGAGAAGATCCCGGCGGGACCATTGGTCGTCGCCTCGAAGCATCAATCGTTCTGGGAGACGTTTGCGCTGGTGCGCTTCTTCGAGCACCCGCTGTTCATTCTCAAGCGCGAGCTGATGATGATCCCGGTGTTCGGCTGGTACCTGAAGAAGGTCGGCATGATCTCGGTAGAGCGTGGCGGCGGACCGCGTTCGCTGATCAAGACGCTGAAGGCGGCGGCGGCCGAGGTGAAGCTCGGTCGGCAGCTCGTGATCTTTCCGGAAGGCACCCGCACCGCGCCCGGTGCCGCGCCGAACTACAAGGCCGGCGTCGCCCAGATCTATGCCGAGAGCGGCGTGCCGTGCCTGCCGATCGCGCTCAATTCCGGGCTGTTCTGGCCGCGCCGCACCTTCATGCGCTATCCCGGCACGCTGGTGGTCGAATTCCTCGATCCGCTGCCGCCGGGCCTGCCGCGCGACGAGTTCATGACCCGCCTACGCGATCAGATCGAAACCGCCACCACCCGCATCGTCGACGCCGGCCGCGCCGAGCAGGCGAAATTGTTCGGCGGTGTGCCGGGGGCGAAGGGGTAAGGCTACCGCATCACGAACGGATTGGCCGGCACGTCCGTCGCGGTCGAGATCCAGACGCTCTTGGTTTCTTGATATTCGCGCACCGCGTCGATGCCGCTCTCGCGGCCGACGCCGGAGAACTTCATGCCGCCGAACGGCATCATGTAGCTGATGGCGCGGTAGGTGTTCACCCACACCGTGCCGGCGCGGAGTAGCTTCGGCACGCGGATGGCGCGGGCGAGGTCCTTGGTCCAGATGCCGGCGGCAAGGCCGTAGATCGTGTCGTTGGCGATCCGGATGGCGTCTTCCTCGGTGTCGAACGAGATGATCGACAGCACCGGCCCGAACACCTCCTCGCGCGCGATCCGCATGGTGTTGTCGACGTCGGTGAAGATCGTCGGCTCGACGAACTGGCCGCCCTTGATGCCGTCGCCGGAGGCGGGCTTGCCGCCGAGCAGGCAGTGCGCGCCTTCGGCTTTCGCGATATCGATGTAGTCGAGCACCTTCTTGTACTGCGCCGGCGTCGTGATCGGCCCGACATTGGTGTCGGCTTGCATGGGGTCGCCGATCTTGGCGGATTTCGCGAGCTCCAGCACGCGCGCGACGAACTTCTCCTTGATCGAGCTCTGCACCAGCAGGCGCGAGCCGGCGATGCAGGTCTGCCCCGTGGCGGCGAAGACGCCGGAGATCGCGCCGGCCGCAGCCGCAGTGAGATCGGCATCCTCGAACACGATGTTGGGCGACTTGCCGCCGAGCTCGAGCGAGACGCGCTTCAGACTCTTGGCCGCGGTCTCGTAGACCTTGGCGCCGGTGGTGTCCGATCCGGTGAAGGTGATCTTGGCGACGCCGGGATGGGAGATCAGTGCCGAGCCTGCCTCGGGGCCGAAGCCGGTGACCACGTTGAAGATGCCGTCGGGGATTCCGGCCTCTTTCGTTAGCGCCGCGAATTCCAGCGTGCTGGCCGAGGTGAATTCCGAGGGCTTGACGACCACGGCGCAGCCCGCCGCGAGCGCGGCGGCACATTTCCAGGCCACGAACAGCAGCGGGGAATTCCAGGCGGTCAGCGCCGCGACGACGCCGACCGGCTCATGCGTCGTGTAGGCGAACGTGTCGGCCTTGTCGATCGGCACCAGGCCGCCTTCGAGCTTGTCGACGAGGCCGCCGAAATACCACCACCACTCCGGATGGTAGCGCAGCTGCCCCAGCATCTCCGCCATCAGCTTGCCGTTGTCGCGCACCTCGATCTCGGCGAGACGCTCGGCATTGGCGGCGACGAGGTCGCCGAGCTTGCGCATCGCCTTGCCGCGCGCGGACGCCGTCATCTTCGTCCACGGGCCGTTCCACATCGCCTCATTGGCGGCCTTCACCGCCTTGTCGGCATCGGCGGCGGTGCCGCGCGGGATCTTTGCCCAGGCCTCGCCGCGATAGGGATCGATCGATTCGAACCACTCGCCATTGGCCGGGTCGACATACTGGCCGTTGATGTAGAGCTGATAGGTCTTCATGAGACGCTCCCGCACGATGGTTCTGGTTGACCTCAGGCTATCACGCCTTGCGCGACGCCGTCATAACGCAGCTGCGTGAGCGGGGTTGCAGACGGCCCGGACCCGGACGGGTCTGTCAACGATGGGCGCTCACGACGCGCGTGCTGCTGTGCGCCGTGCGCGGCGTGCGGCGCGCCGCCGCTGGGTCCAGAGTCTCGCGCGGTCGAGATAGAGATAGACCACCGGCGTGGTGTAGAGCGTCAGGATCTGGCTCAGGATCAGTCCACCGAAGATCGCGATGCCGAGCGGCTGGCGCAGCTCGCTGCCTTCGCCGAGGCCGATCATCAGCGGCACCGCGCCGAACAATGCGGCGAGCGTCGTCATCATGATCGGCCGGAAACGCATCAGGCAGGCTTCGTAGATCGCGTCGCGCGACGACAGCCCGCGCTGGCGTTCGGCATCGAGCGCGAAGTCGATCATCATGATGGCGTTCTTCTTCACGATGCCGACCAGCAGGATCACCCCGATCATGCCGATGATGTCGAAATCGGTGTGCGACAGCATCAGCGCGGCCACCGCGCCGACGCCGGCCGAGGGCAAAGTGGACAGGATCGTCAGCGGGTGGATGTAGCTCTCGTAGAGCATGCCGAGCGAGATGTAGATCGTCGCCAGCGCGGCCAGGATCAGGAACAACTCGTTGGCCAGCGCCTGCTGGAAGACCTTTGCGGAGCCCGCGAAGCCGCCGGAAATGCCTGCCGGCATGCCGAGCGCATGCATCGTATTCTCGATCGTGGTGGTCGCCGTGCTCAGTGAGACGCCCGGCGGCAGATTGAAGGAGATGGTGCTGGCGACCAGCAGATCCTGGTGGTTGACCGAGAGCGGCGTTTCGCCATGCTCGAAACGGGCGACGCTGGACAGCGGGATCATCGTCTCGGCGCTGGTCGAGACCGCGGTTCCGGTCGAGGCGACGCCCTTGCCGGTGGCGCCGATCGAGTTGGTGGCCTGGTTGCGCACCACATTGGCGGCGACCGAGCTGATCGAGCTCTTTTGCGACGACGAGGCCACCGTTCCGGCCACCGCATTGGTGCTCTGGGTGCCGCTCGCCGAGCCGCCCGAGGTCGAGATGTAGACCTCCTTCAGGGTCTGCGGGTCCTGCGAGAAGCGCGGCGCGACCTCCATGATCACGTGATACTGGTTGCGCGCGACGAAGATGGTCGAGACCTGGCGCTGCCCGAAGGCGTCATAGAGCGTGTTGTCGAGCTGGCTGACGGTGATGCCGAGCCGGGAGGCGGCGTCGCGATCGATCACCAGATTGGCCTGCAGCGCCTTGTTCTGCTGGTCGGTGTTGACGTCGGCGAGGGTCGGCTCCTTCTGCAGCGCCGCGACGAGCTTCGGCGTCCACTCGTTGAGCCCCTCGAAGGTCGAGCCCTTCAGCGTGTATTGATACGCGGCGTTACCCGAACGCCCGCCGGCGCCGAGATCGCCGATCGATTGCAGGAACAGGGTGGCGCCCGCCACCGTCGCGAGCTTGTCGCGCAGCCGCTCGATCACCTTGTCGGCGCGCAGCTTGCGTTCGTCCATCGGTTTCAGTGAGGCGAACACGGTGCCGGTGTTGGTGCCGCCGGGACCGACGCCGCCGCCGCCGGTGAAGCCGACCGCGGTATCCACCGCCGGGTCCGCCTTCACGATGTCGATGAACTGCGTCAGCTTCTGCTGCATCAGCTGGAACGAGGTGCTCTGGTCGGCCTGGATCGAGCCGACCAGGAGCCCGGTATCTTGTTGCGGCACGAAGCCCTTGGGCACGACGGTGTAGAGATGGACGTTCAAATAGAGCGTGCAGCCCAGGATCAGCATCACCAGCAGCGGATGGCGCAGCGCGAGGCCGAGCGTCGCGCGGTAGCCGTTCAGCATCAGCTCGAAGACGCGTTCGTTGATCCGGTAGATCCAGCCATGCGGCTGGCCTTCCTCCTTGCGCAGCAGCACGGAGCACATCATCGGCGTCGTGGTCAGCGAGACCACCAGCGAGATCACGATCGCGATCGTGATCGTCATCGCGAATTCGCGGAACAGGCGGCCGACCAGCCCGCCCATTAACAGGATCGGCACGAACACCGCGACCAGCGACACGCTCATCGACAGCACCGTGAAGCCGACCTCGCGGGTGCCGAGCAGCGTGGCCTCCATCCGCGACAACCCGGCATCCATGTGGCGGGTGATGTTTTCCAACACCACGATGGCATCGTCGACCACGAAACCGGTCGCCACCGTCAGCGCCATCAGCGAGAAGATGTCGAGCGTGTAGCCGAGCAGATACATCACCGCGAAGGTCGCGATCAGCGATACGCCGACCGCCACGACAGGCACCAGCGTCGCCCGTGCATTGCGCAGGAACGCGAACACCACCAGGATCACCAGCGCGACGGCGATCAACAGCGTGATTTCGACGTCGTGCAGCGAAGCCCGGATTGTCTTCGAGCGGTCCATCGCCAGCGTGATGTCCATCGCCGGCGAGACCGAGGCCCGGAGCTGCGGCATCAGCCCCTTCACATTGTCGACCATCTTGATGATGTTGGCGCCCGGCTGCCGGTACACGATCATCACGACGGCCGGCTTGCCGTTGGAAAGGCCGAGCGTGCGCACGTTCTCCACGGAGTCGATGACGTCGCCGACATCGGTCAGCCGCACCGCCGCGCCGTTGCGGTAGGCGACGACCAGCGGCTTGTAGTCGGCCGCCTTCCGGGCCTGGTCGTTGGCGTAGATCTGGTAGCGCTGGTGGCCGACGTCGATGCCGCCCTTCGGGCTGTGCGCATTGGCGCTCGAGAGCGCGGCGCGGACGTCCTCGAGTCCGATGCCGTATTTGTAGAGCGCCGGCGGGATCAGCTCGACGCGCACCGCGGGCAGCGAGCCGCCGCCGACCGAGACCTCGCCGACGCCCTCGACCTGCGACAGCTTCTGCGCCAGCACGGTCGAGGCGGCGTCATACAGCTCGGCCGGCGTCAGCGTGTCGGAGGTCAGGGTGTAGATCAGGATCGGCGCCGAGGCCGGGTTGAACTTGCGGTAGGTCGGATTGGCGCGCAGGTTGGTCGGCAGATCGGCCCGCGCCGCGTTGATCGCCGCCTGCACGTCGCGCGCGGCGCCGTTGATGTCGCGGTCGATGTCGAATTGCAGTGTGATGCGGGCTGAGCCGAGCGATGACACCGAGGTCATTTCGGTGACGCTGGCGATCTGGCCGAGGTGACGTTCCAGGGGGCTCGCCACGGTGGAGGCGACGTCGGCGGGGCTGGCGCCGGGCAGGGTCGCCTGCACCATGATGGTCGGGATGTCGACGTCGGGCAGCGGCGACACCGGCAGCTTGAAGAACGCAATGATGCCCGCCACCACTAGTCCAAGCGACAGCAGCGTGGTGCCGACCGGTCGGCGGATAAAGGGCGCGGAGAGGTTCATTGCATCAGCAAGCGATGTTTGCGGATCAGCTTCTATCCGTCCGCGCCGCGATGCAAAAGCCTAAATGTCACAGGGCGCTGCCATACAGAAGCCGCGATGTGTCTGGTCGCAACAAAGGCCACGGCCGCGGACTACTTCGCCGCGTTCGCGCTCGCGCCGACGAAGTAGAAATCCTCGCTTCCTGGCACCGAGCCGTAGCTGAACGGCTGCTGCCGGCGATCGGTCGCGGCCATGACGTCGTCGCGCACGAGGTCGAACAGCTTGCGGATCTCGATCCGCGGCGTCTGCATCCGCTTGATCAGGGCCGTCACGAACGGGCTGTGGCCGCCGTCGCCGTCGAGCGCGACCTGGCCGTGCTTGGCGGCGTAGACGACCAGCGTGCCGCTGTCGGGTTCGATCTGTGCCAATCCCCTGCCGATGGAACGTGAGGCGACGGTCCGCTTGATCTGGTTGGCGAACGGGTTGTCGCGGCAGGCATCGAGGATGACGAGATGCAGCTTGCGCGCGCCTTCGGTGGCGCCCATCACCTGGGTCAGCGCGACGGCCTCGTACGGCACGTCGCGGTCGGTCGCGAGCTTGGCGTCGACGGGGACCAGATAGTTCTCGCCCGCCATCTCCATGCCGTGCCCGGCATAGTAGATCACCGCCCAGTCGGCGCCGTCTGCAGCGTTGGCGAATGACTTCAGCGCTTCGACCAGGCCGTCGCGGGTGGCGTCATTGACGAGGCGGACATCCTGAAAGCCTGTGGCACGCAGCGTCTCGGCGATCGCCGCTGCGTCCTGGACGGGGTTCGGCAGCGCCGGGACGGAGCGGTATTTTGAGTTGCCGACGACAAGGGCGACGCGCCGTTCGGTCGTTGCCGCCTTTGGGCCCGCGCCGACCGGCGCGATCGGAACGGCCGCGGCGAGGGCGGGGGCCGGCTTTGCCGCACCGTGATCCGCGACGACGCTCTTGTCCGTGCTGGCAATTTTATCGAGCCGTTGCAGGCCTTCCCTGGCGACGCGCTGCCCTTGCGTGCGGTCGAGCTGATCGAGGCCGATGACATCGAGCGCGTGGCGGAAGTCGGCGCGCGCACCCTCGATATCGCCCTTCTTCTCGTCGGCGATGCCGCGGTGGGCGTAGTTCAACGCGCCCTGGGCATTGAGTTGCGTGGCGTGGTCGTAGTCGCGCACGGCTTGATCGAGCTCGCCCTTGCTGGCCAGCGTCAGGCCGCGCAGCGAGTAGAACTCGGGCTGCCCATCCTGGATCGCGATCGCGCGATCGACGTCTCGTGCGGCATTGTCGATGTCGCCGGCGCTGACCTCGATCACGGCCCGGCAATAATAGGGACCGCCGGCGCGCGGCGCGAGCTTGAGCGCATCCTGGCAATGCAGCGCCGCGAGCCGATCCTTGCCGCTGAAATCATAGACCAGCGCGCGATTGACATAGGCGTACCAGGAGTTGGGATCGAGCTCGATGGATCTGCCGTAATCGGCCAGCGCGCGATCATAGTCTCCGGTGGCAACGAACAGCTCGGCGCGATTGTTGAACCAGCCGGCGCTGAACGGACCGGTAGGCTTGAGCTGGATGGCTCGATCGAAGTCGCTCAGCGCGCGGTCGTAGTCCTGGTTTTGCAGATAGACCTTGGCCCGCTGGCCATAGGAGGGCGCGAACGCCGGATTGATCGCGATCGACTGATCGTAGTCAGCCTTGGCCTTTTCCAGATCGCCCTTGTTATGCCAGGCGAGCGCCCGGTTGTAATAGGTGATCGAAAGGTCGCGCCCCCTGGGATTGAGCGCGATCAGACGGGTGCAGGCGGGGATCACCAGGTCAGGCCGCGAATTCCTGGCATCGCAAACCGCGCCATCCTCTCTCAGACCGGCATAAGATGGGGCGTTCAGCAGCAACAGCAGGCCGATTGCGGCGAGCTTGAACAATGAGGGGCGCATTCCTGTCATTCCATTCCAGCGACCGGAAATTGAGACCACAATGTTGTTCGCGCCGTGGCAAGAATTCGCGAACCGGGTTCCTCGGCGCCGGCAATCGGCGCGGCCGGGCTCAGGCCGGATCGATCCCGCCAGCCGCACGCGCATCCCGGTGCAGCGAGCCTGAATCGTGCAGCATCGTCGCAAGCTGATGCAGCTGGGTGTCGCGAAAGCCCTGCTTCTCGATCGAGGCAACGGTCGAGAGCACATAGTCGCGGTTGTTGCCGGAGCGGCCATGGCCCTGCTGCACCAGGCGCTGCTGCTCCGACAGCGACAGCCGCCCGGCATATTGCACATGGCCGCGATCGACCACATAGGCCAGCGCAGAGACGCGATCGCGCGCCGCATTCTCCAGCCACACCGAGCGCATCACCTCGCGATAGACATTGGTGGTCTGCTCGCGCGCCCGCAAATAGGCGATGGTGTCGTGGCGCAGCTGCGCGGCGACGCGGAACGCGATGCCGCGGCAGGCGCCGCCGCGGTCGAGCCCGAGCACCAGACCCGGCTTCTCCGGCGTGCCGCGGTGGTCGAACGAATAGACGCAGAGCGCGCGATGCTCACCGATCAGCCGCGCCGGCACCTGCTCGAGGTACTCGAAGCCCGGCTTCCACATCAGCGAGCCATAACCGAACACCCAGAGGTCGCCGTCGGTTTCGGAATGAGTTGGATTTGCTGACATCGCGCAGATGGGCTAGCAGAACAACGAGTCGAAGCGAAGCAAATTCCGTGATGTTTCCAAGAGTTGCGCAGGAGTTGCGCAAGGGTTGCCCTTCGCTTGCGGCCGCTTAGATTTGACAAATTCGCCCGCCAAAGGACCCGCATGTCCGATTTGACCTCCGCCCCCCGCCGCCGCTCGCGCTTCGGCCTCTATGCCGTCCCCGTCGCGGTCCTGATCGCCGCGGTCGCGTGGAGCGGTTTCTGGTTCTTTGCAGCTTCCGAGGTCGGCGTGCAGGCCGATGCCTGGCGCGCCCAGGAGGCGAAGGCCGGCCGGGTCTATGATTGCGGCAACCGTTCGGTGGCGGGTTACCCGTTCCGATTCGAGGTCCGCTGCACCGATCCGAGCGTGATGCTGGTGTCGCAGACCGCCTCGCCGCAGATGGCGTTCGTGGCGCGGCTCGCCGAGATCCTGGTGGTCGCGCAGGTCTATGACCCCAAGCTTGTGATCGCGGAGTTCAAGGGCCCCGCGACGATCGCCGAGCGCAACGCGCAGCCCACGCTGTCCGTGAACTGGAGCCTCGGGCGCAGCAGCGTGGTCGGCCTGCCGGCGGTGCCGCAGCGCGCCTCGCTGGTGTTCGACAATCTCGCCATCGACCGCACCGGCGGTCCCGCGCCGACGCCGCTGATGCGCGTCAATCACATCGAGCTGCATGGAAGGCAGGTCGACGGCTCGGCCCCGGACAGCCCCGCGATCGAGACCGTGCTGCAAATATCAGGCGGCACCTTGCAGGAGGTGCATCCGCTGCTGACCCAGCCGTTCAACGCCGACATCCATGCGCGGCTGAACGGCCTGAAGGATTTCTCGCCTAAGCCGTGGCCGGATCGTTTCCGCGAGATTCAGGCGGCCGGCGGCAGCGTCGAGATCCAGCAGTCGCGGATCGAGCAGGGCGACGTGGTGTCGGTCGCGGCCGGCACGCTGCGCCTCAACGCGCAAGGTCGCATCGACGGCGAGTTGCAGATGACGGTCGCCGGCCTCGAACGCGTCATCCCCGCGCTCGGCATCGACAAGATGCTGGAGGAGGGCGTGCCGCAGTCGACGCTCGATCGCGTCGCGCCGGGCGTGAAGAGCCAGGACCTCAGCAATCTCTTCGGCGCGCTGGATCGCGCGATCCCCGGCCTCGGCAAGGTGATCAAGCAGAACGCCAATGCCGGCATTTCCGCCGGCATCAATTCGCTCGGCACCGAGGCCACGCTCGAAGGCAAGAAGGCGCGCAGCTTCCCGCTGCGCTTCGCCGACGGCGCGGTGTTTTTGGGCCCGCTGAAAGTCGCGCAGATTCCGCCGCTGTTCTGAGCTGCGCGCTCAGTCAGCCGGGATGAAGCGGAGCGTGCCGGCGCGGCGCGTCGGCTTGCCGGTGTCGTTGGTGTGGTTGACGCCGTCCATGACCGGCACCTCGGGGAAGTCGAACGGGCTTACGCCGTCCAGGCAGGCCACGTTGACGGCATAGAGGTTCTGATCGGATCGCCGTTGATGATGGGTGTAGATGCCGCAGCGGGAGCAGAAGAAGTGCTGCGCCGATCCGGTATGGAAGCGGTAGCTGGTCAGCGCATCCTCGCCTTGCAGAAACTTGATCCCGCCCATTTCCGCCATGACAACGACGGCGCCGCGCATCCGGCAGTAGGAGCAGGTGCAGCGGCGGATCGAATTGAAGCCGTCGCTCAGCGTCGCCTCGAAACGCACCGCGCCGCAATGGCACTGGCCAGCTCGAACGTTGGCGTCGTCCACCATGTTGCCTGCCCCTCTTGATAGCCTGCACTCGATACGGGCGTATCTCCAAAATCCGGGCCCGACAATCCCGCAAAACTCGCGCATAGCGCTAGAAAAACTCACGCGAGGGCTCGACGTCAGTCTTGTAGGGCTGATTAGCCGTCAGGCGTAATCCGCCAACGGTCGCCGTCGGCTGTGCGGCGGATTACGCTGACGGTAATCCGCCCTACGCATCGGACGCACTCACTATTCCCTCGCGCGCGATATTGTCGGTTGCGGCAACCTATTCCCGCGGTCGCGATGAGAAAAACGTGACCGCAATAATGCGGGTCGCCGCGAATATCATTCCCCGAGTACCGCTCTCTCTCGCCTGAGGAAACAACCTCGTGTGGAGGAAGCGATGCGAATTCTCGGGGGAATTCTGCTCGGCAGCATGCTGCTGTCGGCGGGGCCGGTGCTGGCGGAGGACGATGCGTCCGAGCTGCGTGCGTTGAAGGCACGTCTCAAGCAGCTTGAACAGAAGATGGAGGTGCAGGCGCGCAAGGAGGAGGCGCTGGCCGCAAAACAGAGCGCAATGCAGCATACCCAGATGGCCGCGAAGGCGCCGGTGCCGTTCGATCCCTGCGCATCGGGCAAGCTCTGCTACAAGGGCGTCACCTTCACTTTCGGCGGCTGGGTCGACCTCACCGGCATCTATCGCACCCGCAATCTCGCCTCCGACACCGGCTCGGTCTACGCTTTCATTCCGTTCCCGCAGAGCAAGAATTTCAACACCGGCGAGTCGCGCTTCTCGGCGCGGCAGACCCGCTTCTCGGTGCTTGCGGAAGCCGAGGTGTTCGCCAACACCCGTGTCGCCGGCTACGGCGAACTCGACCTCGAAGGCGCGGCGCAGACGGCGAATTCGGTCGCGACCAACTCCTTCAATCCGCGGCTGCGGCAGGCCAGCGTCGAGATCGATCGCACCGATCTCGGCCTGCACATCCTCGCCGGCCAGAGCTGGTCGTTGAACGCGCCGAGCAAGGCCGGCATCGATCCGCGTGGGGTCGATGCACCCGGTGTGATCGATTTCGAATCGGTGCCCGGCTTCCTTGCGGCGCGGCAGCCCGGCATTCGCGTCTGGCAGGATATCGGGCCCGAGGTCAAGCTCGCGGTCTCGGCGGAAAACCCGCAGACCTCGTTCTTCGGCGGCAACACGCCGCTGGTCGGCACGCCTGCGGTCGGGCCGCAGGGCGTGCTCAATCCGAACGTGCTGGTCAACCTCACCGGGCCGGGCGGCAGCTTCTTCAACAACGCCAACAATGTCAGCCTCAACCATGTGCCCGATTTCACCGTGAAGGGCGCGTGGGATCCGCGGCTCGGGCCCTACAAGGTACACGTCGAGGGCTGGGCGATGTATCGCGACTTCTACGATCGCTTCAACTTCGCCAACCACGACCTCAACACGGTGAGCTTCGGCGGGCATTTCTCGGCGGAGATCGTGCCGAAGCTGCTGGAGCTGCAGGGCTCCGCGTCCCACGGTGCGCTCGGCCGGTTCACCGCGACGCCGTTCCCGGATGCAACGCTTCGCCAGGACGGCACGATCCAGCCGCTGCCGATCACGGCCTTCCTGCTCGGCACGGTCTGGCACACGACGCCGTCGCTCGATCTCTACGCCTATGCCGGCCTCGAGAAGACCAAGGCGACGTTCTCCAATGTCGGCACGGTGCCGTTCGGCTACGGCAATCCGCTCTACAACAATCTCGGCTGCAACATCGAGAATTCGCCGGCGGCGACCTGTAACGGCAACACCTCGGAGGTCAGGCAGTATACCGCCGGCTTCTACGACACGATCTTCAAGGGCGACTACGGTGCGATCAAGGCCGGCGTCCAGTACTCCTACAACCAGCGCTTCGCCTTCGCCGGTGTCGGCGGCGCGCCGAGGACCGACGACCACATCATCATGTCGCAGATCCGCTACTACCCGTTCTCTCCGTAGAAACGGAGAGAGGGAGCAGAGCCGGTAAAGGAGACCGCAGATGAGGATCGTGAGCAGACCGAAGGGCAGGGCCGTGATCGCTCGCGAACTGATGATGGTCAGCCGCGCCGCGCATGTGCTGCAGCGAACCGGGCTGGCGATGGCCGGTGCCATGGGCGGCACCTTCGTCGCCGCTCAGCTCGCGAAGGGCCACATCGCTTTCTTCGGCACACTTGCCTTCATCGCGACGACGATCGTGATCGGCGCCGTCGGCTTCTATCTCGGCATCGATATTCCGAAGCCGACGGTGCGCGTGACGGGGCGCATCGACACCGTCGAGCTGCTGAGCGCGGGCGGCATCTTTCTCGCCGCACTCGCCGCGCTGGTGTCGGTCTATGGCATCGTGTTCGACGAGATTCCGCCACGGGCCTGGGAATTCGTGTTCGGCTCGTGGTGGTTCGGCGGCGCGGTCATGCTGGCAATTGCCGGCTTGGCCGGCCGTCAGCGGCTGGCGCAGAAGGTCGCAGTGGCGTCGGCGGGGCCGATCCGGGATCAACGGATGAAACGGTGAGCACCGGTACGGGTGCGCGGCCAGCAATCCATGTCGCGAGAACGCGAAGCTGCGTCCTCATCCTCAACTGTCATCGCCCGGCTCGACCGGGCGATCCAGTACGCCGCGGCCTCTCGGCTCAATAACGACTGCCTCTGGAATACTGGATCACCCGCTTTCGCGGGTGATGACACCGCGTTGCGCGGCATCTTGTATCGAGAACCATCAGCATCGTCGTCCCGGCGAAGGCCGGGACCCATAACCACAGCTCATCATTGTTGTGCAATGCTGGAACGACGAGTCTCGTTCACGACACAAGCCGCGGCGTATGGGGGACGACAGCGAGCATGCGGACCGAGCCCCGCCTACTTCTTCAAATTCGCATGCGGGCGGCCGAAGTCGGGCGCGGCGGAGTCCTGGCCGGTCTCGACGATGCCGCGGCGGATGGCGCGGGTGCGGGTGAAGTGGTCGAACAGCGCTTCGCCGTCGCCGCGCCGGATCGCGCGGGTGAGCTTCGACAGATCCTCGGTGAAGGTGCCGAGCATCTCGAGCACGGCGTCCTTGTTGGCGAGGAACACGTCGCGCCACATCGTCGGGTCCGAGGCTGCGATGCGGGTGAAGTCGCGGAAGCCGCCGGCGGAGAACTTGATGACCTCGGATTCCGTCACCTGCGCCAGCTCGTCGGCGGTGCCGACGATGGTGTAGGCGATCAGATGCGGCAGATGGCTGGTGATCGCGAGCACGAGGTCATGATGGTCCGGCGTCATGATCTCGACCTTGGCCCCGAGCGCGGCCCAGAAGGCGCGCAGCCGGTCGGTCGCGGCGGGATCCGTGCCTTCGGGCGGCGTCAGGATGCACCAGCGGTTGATGAACAGCTCGGCGAAGCCAGAATCCGGACCCGAATGCTCGGTGCCGGCCACCGGATGCGCCGGCACGAAGTGCGCCGTCTTTGGCAGATGCGGCGCCATGTCCTTGACGATGGCGCCCTTCACCGAACCGACGTCGGAGATGATGGCGCCGGGTTTCAGATGGCTTGCGATCTCGGCCGTGACCGGACCGCAGGCGCCGACGGGGATGCAGAGGATGACGAGATCGGCATCCCTGACCGCCTCGATATTCGTCTCGACGACGCGGTCGACGATGCCGAGCTCGGCGACGCGCGCACGCGTCTTCTCCGAGCGGGCGGTGGTCACGATCTCGCCGACCAGGCCTTGCGCGCGCGCGCCGCGCGCGATCGAGCCGCCGATCAGGCCGAAGCCGATCAGCGCGATGCGGTTGAAGAGTGGAGCCGTGGTCACGATGTCACTTTCCGGCCAGGAAGTCGCGCAGCCCCTCGACCACGAGGCGGTTGGCTTCCTCGGTGCCAATGGTCATGCGCAGCGCATGCGGCAGCTTGTAATTGTTGAGCGCGCGCAGCACGAGGCCGCGCCGCGTGAGATAGGCGTCGGCTTCCGCCGCAGTCTTGCCGTTGTCGGTCGGGAAGTGGATCAGCACGAAGTTGGCGACGCTCGGCGTCACCTTGAGCCCGAGCTTGCCGATCTCCTCGGTCAGCCAGTTGCGCCACTGTTCGGTGTGGGTCCGCGACATCTGCACATGCGCGGAGTCCTCGATCGCCGCCACCGCCGCCAGCATCGCCGGGGTCGTGACGTTGAACGGGCCGCGGATCCGGTTGCAGGCATCGACGATATGCGCCGGGCCGAACATCCAGCCGATCCGCAGCGCGGCAAGGCCGTGGATCTTCGAGAAGGTGTGTGTCACCACCGTGTTGTCGGTGGTCGCGACCAGCTCGATGCCGAACTCGTAGTCGTTGCGCGAGACATAGTCGGCATAGGCGGCGTCGAGCACCAGCAGCACATGCGAGGGCAGGGTGGCGCGCAGGCGCTTGACCTCGTCGAACGGGATATAGGTGCCGGTCGGATTGTTTGGGTTGGCGAGCCAGACCAGTTTTGTGCGTGGCGTCACCACCTTCAGGATGGCATCGACATCGGCCGTAAAGTTGGTCTCGGCGGCAATCACGTTCTTCGCGCCGTTCGCCATCGTGGCGATCGGGTAGACCAGGAAGCCGTGGGTGGTCGAGATCGCCTCGTCGCCGGGCGCGAGATAGGTGTGCGCCAGCAGATTGAGGATCTCGTCGGAGCCGGCGCCGCAGATGATGCGGTCGGGATCGAGCCCGTAGGCGCGGCCGATCGCCTCGCGCAGCACGCGCGAGGTGCCCTCCGGATAGTCCTCGAGATGGTCAGCCGCGCCCTTGTAGGCCGCGATCGCCTTCGGAGACGGGCCGAACGGCGTCTCGTTGGCGGACAGCTTGAACACCTTGCGGCCCGGTTCCGGCACCGGGCTCTTGCCGGGCGTGTAGGGCGCAATATCGAGGATGCCGGGGTTCGGCACGGGGCGGGACATCATCAACTCCGGATTACGGGTGGCTAGCTTCTGGCCGATCCGTTGGTGGGCACCGTATAGCGTGTTGCGTGGCTGCCGACGAGGGCAGAAGAGCGCACCGAGGCGCCGGCCTTGATCAGAGCGAGCTTGATGGCCTCGAAGCGCTTGCTCTCCGGGTCCTGACCGGCGACCGAGACCAGCAGCGCCGCGCCGTCGAAGGCGGTGTCGGGGACCGCGACGATCTCGGCGAGCGGCGCCAGCGCGCGGGCGACATCGGCGTTCCAGCCGGAAACGCGGACGCTCCACATCTGGACCTCGGTCACCATCGCGTCGTCAGCGACGCGGGAGACCAGGAACACCGGCAAAGCGGCGGGATGGTCGGCGCGTTCGAGAAACGGCAGCCGCGCGATGATCTTCGGCGCGCCATCGGCCTCGAGCGCATTCCACCACGGCGTGCGGCTCGCGATCGCGGAGACCAGTGCGAGGTCGCCCTTCGATTTCGCCACCGCCTCCACCGCGGCCTGCGCGCTGAAATGCGAGACGTAGGGCACCACGAAGCCGAAGTGAAACCGCGCCGAGTCGCGCATCGCCTGCTCGCCGACGGACACATCGGCATGCACGGCGAACGGCGCCTGCACGTAGGTGAAGGTCGAGATGATGACGCGCCAGATGCCCTCGATGGTGTCGAGCGGCAGGATGCCGCGATGACGCTGCACCAGTTCGCGCATCATGCTGGCCTCGCGCGCCGGGCGGAACGCGGAGCCGACCTCCTGGGTCTTCTTGACCTGGATCAGGCGGTCGATGATGTCGCCGCGCGCCATCAGCAGGCGGTGAACCTGCTCGTCGATCGCGTCGATCTCCTTGCGCAGCTCCTGCAACGAGGGCGGCGACGGGGGTGGCTTGGACATGCTCTAAAACCTTGTCGTCCGGGCGGCCCGATGCCGTGCCGGACAGGGTCCCTGATTAGGAAAGACGGGCAGCGAAAGCAAAGAGAAACGTCGCAGCCGTGCCTTGCGCATTCGGTTAACCATCGGCGCCCGGCAGGGGGACGTTGGCCGGCCGCCTTGACGACGGGGGGCGTGAGGACTAGGTTCGCTGCACTCCGTGGTCATTTGAGCCGGCCGGCTTGCAGCCACGTTAAACAACTCGCTAAACAGGCCGGGGACAGATCAGCTCCCGGCCGAACCTATGTTCAGGCCGGGTTTTTTATTGGCCTGATTTCTGTTCGAGCCCTCCCGCGCGGAGGCAGGGTCGCTGAAATGAGCAACGTGCGTCCGATACCGAGCCCGCAAACCCAGAGCGATGATCGCGCCCATGAGGCCGATCATCCGTCGTCATTGGTGGCGAAGTTCGGCATGGATCAGCCGCTGAAGCTCGATTGCGGGGTCGATCTCGCGCCGTTCCAGATCGCCTATCAGACCTATGGCGAGCTCAATGCCGACCGGTCCAATGCGATCCTGATCTGCCATGCGCTGACCGGCGATCAGCACGTCAACAACATCCATCCCGTCACCGGCAAGCCCGGCTGGTGGGACACCATGGTAGGCCTCGGCAAGCCGATCGATCCCGACAAATACTTCATCATCTGCTCCAACGTGATCGGCGGCTGCATGGGCTCGACGGGCCCTGCGTCGCTGAACCCTGCGACCGGCAAGATGTGGGGGTTGGATTTCCCGATCATCACGATCCCCGACATGGTGCGCGCGCAGGCGATGCTGATCGATCGCCTCGGTATCGCGACACTGTTCTGCGTGGTCGGCGGCTCGATGGGCGGCATGCAGGTGCTGCAATGGACCGCGGCCTATCCCGAGCGCGTGTTCGCGACGCTCGCGATCGCCTGCTCGACGCGCCATTCGGCGCAGAACATCGCGTTCCACGAGCTCGGCCGCCAGGCTGTCATGGCCGATCCGGACTGGCGCGGCGGCCGTTATGTCGACGAGGACACCCATCCGCATCGCGGCTTGGCGGTCGCCCGCATGGCCGCGCACATCACCTATCTCTCCGACGCCGCGCTGCATCGCAAGTTCGGGCGGCGCATGCAGGACCGCGAGCTGCCGACCTTCTCGTTCGATGCGGATTTCCAGGTCGAGAGCTATCTGCGCTATCAAGGCTCGTCCTTTGTCGAGCGCTTCGACGCCAATAGCTATCTCTACCTGACCCGCGCGATGGACTATTTCGACATCGCCGCCGACCACAACGGCGTACTGGCGAAAGCGTTCACCGGCATCAAGACGCGGTTCTGCGTGGTGTCGTTCACCAGCGACTGGCTGTTTCCGACCTCGGAATCGCGCGCGCTGGTGCACGCGCTGAATGCGTCGAGTGCGCGGGTGTCGTTCGCGGAGATCGAGACCGATCGAGGTCACGACGCCTTCCTGCTCGACGTGCCCGAATTCCTCGAAATCTCCCTTGCCTTCCTGCTGGCCGCAGGCAAGGCGCGCGGACTGAAGGACGACGGCCAGTCATGAGCATGCAGCAGACATTGCCCTTGCCGGGCGTCGCGCCGGAGCGGACCGGCGGCTATCGCAGGGATCATCTTCTGGTCGCCGAGATGGTGCGGCCGGGCTCGCGCGTACTCGACGTCGGCTGCGGCGATGGCGAATTGCTGCAGCTCTTGGAGAGCCGCGGCATCGACGGCCGCGGCATCGAGCTGTCGCGCGAGGGCGTCAATGGCTGCGTCGCCAAGGGGCTCGCGGTGGTGCAGGGCGACGCCGATACCGACCTCGTCAATTATCCCGATGATGCGTTCGACTACGTGATCCTGTCGCAGACCTTGCAGGCGACGCGGCAGCCCAAGGTGGTGCTGGAGAACCTGCTGCGGATCGGCCAGCGCGCCATCGTCTCGTTCCCGAATTTCGGGTTCTGGAGGATGCGGCTGCAGCTCCTGATCGGCGGCCACATGCCGCGGACCGAGAATCTGCCGGCCAGCTGGTACGACACCGCCAACATCCATTTCTGCACCATCAAGGATTTCGTGGAGCTCTGCGAGCAGATCAACGTCAAGATGGAGCGCGCGGTGGCGCTCGATCTCTACGGCCGCCCGGTCCCGCTCAACCTGCCCTGGTGGGTGTGGAACATGTTCGGCGAGCAGGGCGTGTTCCTGCTCAGCCGCGGCGGGCAGGGTAAGTAGGGCTGCGCGGTAGCTTACTTTCGTCATTCCGGGGCGATGCGCAGCATCGAACCCGGAATCCATTCATCCACGAACTTTGCGGCCCAATGGATTCCGGGTTCTCGCTTCGCGAGCCCCGGAATGACGGCCTACACCGGCGCCGCCACCAGCGACCTCGGATCGCGCACCGGCCAGCGGCCGGCCTCGACCAGCGCGATGAAGTGCTCGACCATCTCGTTGAACAGCGCCGGCTCCTCGAGGTTGAGCACGTGGCCCGACTTCGGAAAGAAGGAGAGGCCGGCGGCCGGCAGATGCTGTTTCAGGAACATGCTGGGCGCGATGCAATTGTCGTCCTCGTCGCCGCACAGGATCAGCGCCGGCGTCGCTGCGCGCTTGATGGCGTCGGTCATGGTGTAGATCGATGGCCTGCCGCCTTGGAAGCTGCGTATCGTGTTGGCCGAGCCCCTGGCGTCGTGGCGGGCGAGCGCGGCATAGAAATCGGCGTGGCCGCGCGGGTCCTTCACCAGGAACGAAATCCGGCTCGGCGCCTCGCGCGTCGCCTTGGCGACCTCGGCCGCGCCGATCGACTCGTATTGCTCGGCATTGGCGCGGCACTGGGCGCGGAAGGCATCCAGATTCTCGAGCGAAGAGCCGGAGCCGACGGCGGCGAGCGTCATCGACAGTGCGCGCTCCGGCGCGTTGAGCGCAACCTGCAACGACGAATAGGAGCCCATCGAGAGGCCGATGAAATGCGCGCTTGCGATCCCGAGGTGGTCGAGCACTGCGAGCGCGTCGGTATAGAAATGCTTGTAGGTGTAGACGTCCGCACTCGCAGGCACGTCCGACGGCGTGTAGCCGCGTGCGGAATAGGCGATGCAGCGGTGGCCGCGCGAGAAGTAGCGCATCTGCGGTTCCCAGTTGGTGTGGTCAGCTGCGAACTCGTGCAGGAAGATGATCGGCGTTCCGCTGCCGGCCTCCTCGAAATGGAGCCGGACATTATCTTTCGTGACGGCGTGGGGCATTGAAATTCTCCTCTCGTTGGCCGGCTTCAGATTTGCAATTAATTTCCGCGGCTGCAATGCGGCAGTCCTGACTATTTTCGTCATGGAATTTGCTCGGAATGACCCAGAAATCGTTTCCGCAGCGCCGCATGAAATCTTCCTCGCGCCACATCGTGATTTTCAAAACCATCGCCGCGTTTCCCAGGGGAAATGACAAAGGAACGCGACGGGGAGTTGGGGGGCGTTACAGAGGATCTCGTGAAGTATGGTTCAGTTGGTTGCGTATCGCCGGTCGCTTCGAGTCTTGGCGCTGGCTCTGTGTTCGCTCACTCTCGCCGTGATCGCCGCCGCTCCGGCATCCGCCCGTCCGCACCACTCGCGTCACGCGCATTCGGCCCATGCCGGCCATCACGCGCGCCACTCCGCTCATCGTCACAACAGGCACGTCGCACGGCTCTCGCGCGCCGAGCGCCGCGAACAGATGCAGTCGGGTGATTTCAACGAGGCCAATGCGGCCGCGTTGCCGGGCGGCACCGAAACCGTGCCCAACACCGGCGGCGTGAGCACGGCAGGCGGCTTCGGCTCGTCCGGCATCGTCGCCACGGCGCGCCGCTATCTCGGCGGCAATCCGACCGGCCGCTCCAGCCTGTGGTGCGCGCGCTTCATGAACATGGTGCTGCAGCAGACCGGCCATCACGGCACCGGCTCCGACATGGCGAGCTCGTTCGCGAAATACGGCACGCGCGTTTCCGGTCCGCAGGTCGGCGCCATCGCCGTGATGGGCCGCCGCGGCGGCGGCCATGTGGGCATCATCACCGGCGTCGACGCCAAGGGCAATCCGATCATGATCTCGGGCAACAGCAGCCATCGCGTCCGCGAGACGCCAGTCTCGCGCGGCCGCATCTACGCCTATGTGATGCCGACGAGCTGATCGGTCGAAAGGGTGGGCTCGGCGTGCGCGCCTTGCCCTCTCTACGAAACGACAGGCTGCTCGGCGGCAATCATGTCGCCGACGGCCGCGCCGCCCTCGCTGATGATTTCGGCGTAGATGCCGCATTCATTGTTGCCGAAGCGCTGCATCAGCGTGTTCGGGACCGAGAGGTCGCGCGCGCCGGTATCGGGATCGACATTGACTGCGGCACAGCGGGTGATGCGCTTCACTACCTTGGCCCGCGCGCTGCCGATCGCGATGGTCTGGTCGAGCAGGCCGGCTTCATGCCAGGCCGGCCAGCCCTCGACATAGAGGTTGGCGCGGAAGCGCAGCGGGTGGACCGGCGCCTGCACCATCTCCTCGATCGCCCGCAGGCTCGCCAGGTTGATGATCGAGACCACCTTGCGCGGCACGTCGGAGAAACTGTGCCCGGGGCTCACCAGCACCTTGGGCGGTCCCTTGATCTGGCCGGCGTGGCGATCGGCAAAATAGCGCTCGATCGCCGCGCGCCCCTCGGCCGTTTCGAGATCGCCCTGGGCCACCATCGCGCCATCCCGGCGCAGTGTCAGCACATGGCTGTCGTCGTCGTAACGGGCGCGCAGCGGCGCCAGCCACTCGTCCCGCTGCAGCATCAGGAAATGCGGCTTCGCCAGCCATTTCGGCGCTGATGCATCGAAGCCGCTCGGGCCGTTCTCGATCGCGTAGCGGCGATCCGAGCGGAGTGTCTCGCCGACCTTGAGCTCTGTGCGGGGCAGGGGCTCGGGCGTCAGACCCTTAACGGGGTAGCGGTAGATGCCGGTGATCCGGGCGAAGGAAGCGTGCGTGGTGTCCATCCGCCCGCTCTAGCCTGTTTGCCGGGCGAGGAGAACCGCCGCCAGCGGTGAGGCTGCTAGTCGGGCCGCGCCGCACCTTCGGTGTCGAGGACACGTTGCATGAACACGAGTTCGAGCCAGCGGCCGAACTTGCGTCCGACCTCCGGCATCCGGGCGACCTCGACAAAGCCTGCCTGCGCGTGCAGCCGGAGCGAGGCGGGATTGCCGCCGTCGATACCGGCGATCATGACGTGCTTACCCAGCGCCCGCGCAGCCGCCACGAGCTCGTCGACAATGACGCGGCCGAGCCCTCGGCCGCGGTGATCGACATGGATATAGACGCTGTGCTCGACGCTGTAGCGGTAACCGGGGAAGGCCCGGAAGTCGCCGAACGTGCCGTACCCAAGCACCACAGATCCTTCGACCGCGACCAGCACCGGGTAACCCAGCGCCAGCCGGGCCTTCATCCAGGCCAGCCGCTCCGCTTCCGAATCCTGCTTCTCCGTCCAGATCGCGTTCGAGTTGACGACCGCCTCATTGAAGATCGCGGTGATCGCAGGAATGTCGTCCTCGGTGGCGGGACGGATAATCATCGTGGTTCCCTTAACGAAGCCTCTTGAATGGACCCCATCGTCTACTATATAAGACGACATGTCAATTATAGAAGACAAGGCCGAGGAGGCTCTCGGGCGACGGGTTCGCGCCGAACGGGAGGGGCGCGGCTGGTCGCTGGCGGAACTCGCCGGGCGGGCAGGCGTGTCCAAGGCCATGCTGAGCAAAATCGAACGGGCGGAGGCAAGCCCGACGGCGGCAACGCTGTCGCGGATCGCCACCGCCTATGGCCTGACCATGGCCGCGCTGTTCGAGGTTGCCTCGGCCACTTCCCGCCTGCAGCGGGCCAAGGATCAGCCGGTATGGCGGGATCCGAAGGCGGCCTATCTGCGACGGCAGGTGTTTCTGCACCCGGCCAATCCGCTGGAGCTGGTCGAGGTCGAACTGCCTGCCAGGCAGGAAGCCGGCTTCCCCGCCAGTGCCTATCACCTGGTCCGTCAGGTGGTCTGGGTGATCAGCGGCCGCCTCACCTTGATGGAAGGGACGGAGCGTCATGAGCTCGCTGCGGGTGACCGCGTCGAGCTTGGTCCGCCGTCGGACATCGTCTTCCGTAACGAAACTGCTCAGCCCTGCCGCTACCTTGTCGCCATCGTGCGGCGCTGAGCTCGATCGGGCGAAATCGCGGACCGTGGCTCTTCCGTTTCGGAACCAAGTGCCCACATCTGCGGCAAGCCTGAAAAATGATGGCGACGACCAGAGGCTGGTTGAGGAACGTCAACGCGGCCCGCGGAAACCCAATGAAGATGCCGTTGTCATGCCTGAATGGGTGACGATGGCAGGCCGAGGGAAAACGAATGAACATTGAGAAGTACACCGAGCGCTCGCGCGGATTCATCCAGTCTGCCCAATCACTCGCAATGCGTGACGGTCACCAGCAGTTCTCACCGCTGCATCTGTTGAAGGTGCTGCTGGACGACAATGAGGGGCTCGCCGGCGGTCTGATCGACCGTGCCGGTGGCAATTCCAGAGCGATCCTGAAATCGACCGAAGAGGCGCTGAACAAGCTGCCGAAGGTCTCGGGCAATGGTGCCGGGCAGGTCTACCTGTCGCCGGAGCTGGCGCGCGCCTTCGATGCGGCGGAAAAGGCCGCCGACAAGGCCGGCGACAGCTTCGTCACCGTCGAGCGGCTGCTGCTTGGGCTCACGCTCGAGAAGGGCACCGAGGCAGCCTCCATCCTGAGCAAGGGCGGCGTCACGGCACAGAACCTGAACGCGGCGATCGAAGCGCTGCGCAAGGGCCGCACTGCGGACAGTGCTACCGCCGAGAACGCCTATGACGCGCTGAAGAAATATGCCCGCGACCTGACCCAGGCTGCGCGCGACGGCAAGCTCGACCCGGTGATCGGCCGCGACGAGGAGATCCGCCGTACCATCCAGGTGCTGTCGCGGCGAACCAAGAACAATCCCGTCCTGATCGGTGAACCCGGCGTCGGCAAGACCGCGATCGTCGAGGGCCTGGCGCTGCGCATCCTCAACGGCGACGTGCCGGAGAGCCTGAAGGACAAGAAGCTGCTGTCGCTCGACATGGGCGCCTTGATCGCCGGCGCGAAATATCGCGGCGAGTTCGAGGAGCGGCTGAAATCCGTCCTGCAGGAGGTCTCGACCGCCGAGGGCGGCATCATCCTGTTCATCGACGAGATGCACACGCTGATCGGCGCCGGCAAGACCGACGGTGCGATGGACGCCTCCAACCTGTTGAAGCCTGCGCTCGCACGCGGTGAGCTGCACTGTATCGGTGCGACCACGCTCGACGAGTACCGCAAGCATGTCGAGAAGGATGCGGCGCTGGCCCGCCGGTTCCAGCCGATCTATGTCAGCGAGCCGACGGTCGAGGACACCATCTCGATCCTGCGCGGCCTGAAGGACAAATACGAGCAGCACCACGGCGTGCGCATCACCGACTCCGCGTTGGTGGCCGCGACCACGCTGTCGAACCGCTACATCACTGACCGCTTCCTGCCCGACAAGGCCATCGACCTGATGGACGAGGCGGCGGCGCGGCTGAAGATGCAGGTCGATTCGAAGCCGGAGGAGCTCGATTCGCTGGATCGCGACATCATCCGGCTCAAGATCGAGCAGGAGGCGCTGAAGAAGGAAAGCGATGCCGGCTCGAAGAGCAGGCTCCAGAACCTGGAGAAGGAGCTCGCCGGGCTCGAGGAGCGGTCGACGGCACTGACGGCGCGCTGGAGTGCGGAGAAGAACAAGCTCTCCAATGCCCAGAAGCTGAAGAGCGAACTCGATGCGCTCCGCGTCGAGCTGGCCAATGCGCAGCGTCGCGGCGAATTCCAGAAGGCGGGCGAGCTGGCCTATGGCCGGATCCCCGACCTGGAGAAGAAGCTCGCCGACATCGAGGCTGCCGAAAGCAGCAGGCCGAACGGCGGGGAGATGATGGAGGAGGCGGTCACCGCCAACCACATCGCGCAGGTCGTTTCGCGCTGGACCGGCGTGCCGGTCGACAAGATGCTCGAGGGCGAAAAGGACAAGCTCCTGAAGATGGAGGATGCGCTCGCCAAGCGCGTCGTCGGCCAGGCCGAAGCCGTGCGTGCGGTGGCGACCGCCGTGCGCCGTGCCCGCGCCGGCTTGCAGGATCCGAACCGGCCGACCGGCTCGTTCATGTTCTTGGGCCCCACCGGCGTCGGCAAGACCGAGCTGACCAAGGCGCTCGCCGCTGATCTGTTCAACGATGAGACCGCGATGGTCCGCCTCGACATGTCCGAGTTCATGGAGAAGCACTCGGTCTCGCGGCTGATCGGCGCGCCTCCCGGCTATGTCGGTTACGACGAGGGGGGTGCACTGACCGAAGCCGTTCGACGCCGGCCCTACCAGGTCGTGCTGTTCGACGAGATCGAGAAGGCGCATCCCGACGTCTTCAACGTGCTGTTGCAGGTGCTCGATGACGGCCGCCTGACCGATGGTCAGGGCCGCACCGTCGATTTCCGCAACACGTTGATCATCATGACCTCGAACCTCGGTTCGGAATTCCTGGTGAATCAACCGGAAGGCGAGGACACCGCTGATGTCCGCGATCAGGTGATGGGCGTCGTGCGGGCGCATTTCAGGCCGGAATTCCTGAACCGCATCGACGAGATCATCCTGTTCCACCGGCTGCAGCGGAACGAGATGGGCCGCATCGTCGAGATCCAGTTCGCGCGGCTGACCAAGCTGCTCGAGGATCGCAAGATCGAGCTGACGCTCGATGCGAAAGCGCGGGATTGGCTCGCGGAGAAGGGCTGGGATCCGGCTTACGGCGCCCGTCCGCTGAAGCGGGTAATCCAGCGCAGCGTGCAGGATCCGCTGGCCGAGATGATCCTCGCCGGCGAGGTCAGGGACGGCGATCGCGTGCTGATTTCGGTGAAGGGCAACGTGCTGACCTTCAACGGTCAGCCGTCCAAGACTGCCGAGGTCGTGCAATTCGATGCCCCGGTCTCGAAGCGCAAGCTGAACTGATCGCAACAACAGAAAACCCTTCCCGCACGCCGCGGGGAGGGTTTGTTGTACGAATCATCCCTGCGGAGCGATGGGCGGTGACGGCTGGTCGTCCTCGACGGGCTCGAGTTCGGACAAGATGTCGACCAGCTCGCGGGCGCGACCCGTGGCCAGCGGTTTGCCGGCATTCATCAACGGCTCGTCATTGGTAAGCCAGGCCTGCGCCTCGGCAAGCTCGGCGATGGTTGCTCCCGACGCGATGATCCGGGCAATCGTGACGTCGTCGGCGTTGCCGACCGCTTTCAGCACGTCGTCGCGGGTGAGGCTGGCCATCCGCGCCTCCTCTGCAAGGTTTGCCTGACCGGACAAAGCCCAACCGGCGCGAATCGTTCCGTTTGGATGGTTCGAGGGCGATTCTCGCCGTCAGCGGTTGCTGATCGAGCGGGTCTGCGACGTGGAGCTGGTCGCATCCGAGACGATGCGCGAGCTGCCGCGGCTGGACATCTGGGCTTCGATCTTGTCGCGTGCCTGTTCGAAACTCGCCAGCATCGGGCCTTCGAGCGAGCGGCCGCGCGGCAGTTTCACGCGCATCGGATCGACGAATCGGCCGTTGACCAGGATTTCGTAGTGGACGTGCGGGCCGGTCGACTGGCCGGTCGAGCCGACGAAGCCGATCACCTGGCCCTGCCGCACCTTCTTGCCGATCTCCATGCCCTTGGCGAAGGCCGACATGTGGCCGTAGGCCGTCTCATAGCCATTGGCATGCTTCATGCGGATGTATTTGCCGTAACCGCCTTCGTATCCGACCTTCTCGAGCACGCCGTTTCCGGAAGCGAAGATCGGCGTGCCGTAGGCGGTGGCCCAGTCGACGCCGGTGTGCATCTTCACATAGCCGAGGATCGGATGGCGGCGGCCACCGAAGCCCGAACGCATGATCGCGTTGTTGACCGGCTTGCGCACCAGGAACTTCTTCGCGCTCTTGCCGGTCTCGTCATAGTAGTCGACGAGGCCGTCGTCGGAGCTCTGGAAGCGGTAGTATTTCTTGGTTTCGCCGCCCACGGTCAGCGCGGCGTAGAGCACTTCGGTCTTTTCGGTGCTGGTAACGCCCTCGTCCTCGCCGGCATAGAACACGTCGAACGAGTCGCCCGGCTGCACCTTGCGCTGGAAATCGACGTCGTAGGAGTAGATCTTGACCATGTCGTCGATCACGGTTGGCGGCACCTTGTTGCGCAGCGCGGTCTCGTAAATGCTCTGATAGAGCCGCACGCCGCTGCCATCATCCTCGTCATCGTCGCCGGAATTATCCGCGGTTTCGTTGACGGTGTTCATGCTCTGCACGTCGACGGCGACGTATTTGCCGAGATCGGACAGGGCGGCGACGGCTTCGACGGCGGAATCATTGGCGACGACGACGCGATAGGGCTGCAGCCTGACATTCGGTCCGGGAGCTGCCGGCGCCATCAGGATCCGCACCTTCTGGCCTTCCTTCAGGCCGCCGTCGCGGCCGCGCGGGCCGAGCATTGCGGCAATCGCCTTCGCCTCGTCCGATGTCGCGCCCTGATCGCGCAGGATCGAGGTGATGGTGTCGCCTTTCTTGACGAGGTGAACCCGCTCACCGACCGGATTGCCGCCGGTGACCTGCTCCTTGGTCTTCGGCAGCAGCGTGACGTTCTCCGGCACCACGCGGGTCTCGAAGCCCGCATAGGGATCGGAGGTGTTGCCCTCGGTGGCGTAGGCCATCCTCATGTCGGGGGCGGCGCCGCTTGCGTCGGCCGTGGCATTGGCCAGCGAGGCGTAGCGCACCGAATTGCCGGAGCCGCGCCAGTTGGCGGCGTCACGAACCCGCATCAGCACGTCGTCGAGCGCGACGACGGCGGCGAGCTTGGCTTTCGGCAGCACGGAGCCGAGATCCTTGGTGACGAAGGAGACCTCGGCGTCGGGCTCGGCGGCATCCGCCGCATTCGGATCCTCGGTCGCCGCCGGCGTGTTGGAGCCGACATCGGTCAACAGACGCTGCGCGTTGAATGCCGGTATTTTGGACGACAGATCGCTCGTGGTCATCGAGAGATTGCCGGAAATCCGGATGAAGGGCCGTACCCGCATCACGTCGCGATTGCCGACGCGGGGCACGGGCGACACGCGCACCAGG
>NZ_VKHP01000390.1 GCF_010811875.1 Bradyrhizobium uaiense | reverse complement strand
CCGGGACCCATACGCCGCGGCAGGCGTCGCGTGGGAACTCGTCGTTTCAGCATCACTCAACAATTTACATCTGGGGTTATGGTCCCGGCCCCCGTGCGCAATTGCGCACTAGGCCGGGACGACGGTGAATATGTTGCACCATCACGAGTTATACGTTCGCATTCTCGCGACACGAGTTACCCGAGCTTTGCTCTTCGCTCCGCCCGGCGAAGGTCGCAGGGACGCTTGCGGCCCAAATAATCCAACATCGCCTGTCGGAATACGCGCCGCTCGTTCGTCCTCGAGACGCAAGCACACGGAGAGAAACGATGCCCCCCACCATCACCGCTTTCGATCGCTCACCCGACGGCGGCAAGGGGCTGGCGCGCGATACCCGCGTCCGATGGGCGCTGGAGGAAGTGGGCCAGCCCTACGAGGTTCGTCTCGTTTCGTTCCAGGCGATGAAAGAGCCGGCGCATCTGGTGCTGCATCCGTTCGGCCAGATCCCGACCTATGAGGAAGGCGATCTCGCGCTGTTCGAGACCGGATCGATCGTGCTCCATATCGCCGAGCGTCATGCGGGCCTGCTGCCTGACGACGCCAATGCCCGCGCCCGCGCCATCAGCTGGATGTTTGCCGCGGTCAACACGGTCGAACCGCCGATCCTCGAACTCATGACCGCCAGGATTCTGGAGAGCGACAAGCCATGGACCAAGGAACGCCTGCCCCTGGTCATGGATCGCGTCCGCGACCGGCTGAACCAACTCGCCGCCCGCCTCGGCGATGCCGACTGGCTCGACGGCGCGTTCAGCGCGGGCGACCTGATGATGGTGTCGGTGCTGCTCAGATTGAGGGCATCGGGCATTCTCGACGAATATCCGGGCCTTGCAGCCTACGTCGCCCGCGGCGAAGCGCGGCCGGCTTACCGGCGGGCGTTTGAGGCGCAGCGAGCGGTCAACACGCGCTAGCCGGTGACGCGCCGACGACGACCGGCCGCGCGTCAGTCGCGCGATATGGACAGCCCTGCGAGAAGCGGAGCGTAAGCGGCGAGCCTGCGGGATACGAACTCCGTGAAGAACCGCACGCGCTTCGTCTTGCGTGTCTCCCCCTGGGTGAGAAGCCAGAGCGTTCCGTACATGTGAAGGTCGGTGCCCGGCACCCTCACCAGCAGAGGGTCGGCATCTCCAATGAAGCACGGCAGTGTCGTCATCCCGAGCCCTTGCCGTACTGCAACGATCTGCGCCTCGGCATCCGTGATCCTGAACGGAACCCCCGTGGCGCGAACCTCGCCCTCGTGGGCCCAGTCCGGGATTCCGTGAATGCTGATGACGATCCACCTGATGGGATCAGGCGCGCCCGCCCGCCACGCGGCCAGTCGATCGCGGGACATATAGATGCCGCCGAACAGCTCCGGTCCCTTCTGGCCGTGAAGATTGAGCGGCAGGGTCTTGCGGTCGTAGACGACGCGGATCGCGACGTCGGCCTCCCGGTTGGTCAGATTTGCCAGCTCGCCGGACGACAGGATGTCCATCTCGATGTCCGGATGCAGGCGCGCGAAGTCGGCGAAGTCCGGCATCAGCAGGTGCGTCACGAGAGGCGGTGCCAGCGTGACCCGCAGACGCCCGCGCACACTCTGGTCGCGCCCGAAGACGCGCGTCTCCAGCTGGTGCGACGACGCTTCCATCTGGTCCGCGAACTCAAGGACCTCCTCCCCTGCAACCGTCAGGCGGTAGCCCGAAGGCAGCTTTTCGAACATCTGTGCACCGAGGCGTTCCTCGAGCTGGGCGATGCGTCGGAGCACGGTTGAGTGATTGACCCCGAGGCGCTCGGCGGCAGCCCGCACCGAGCCTCCGCGCGCAACGGCAAGAAAGTAGCGAACGTCGTCCCAGTCGATCATGGTGCAATCCGGCACCGCGCGGTGCCCCTTCCAAAGCTCGTATCCAACCGTCAGCATCTCGTATGTGGGGGGACACGGGTGGTCATCAAAGCCTATGCCGGCAAGCGCGCGGCCCAATTCCCCGAACGGCGGGCACGGCTCCTCGCCGCCGGCGTCAAGCGTCCGGCCGGATCGATTTCGCACCACCGATGTGCGCGCTTCCGCACTCAACGCCCGACGCAGACGGCCCTATCTCGGGCTCTCGGGGACCGCCCCGGACCAGTCAAAGGTGGGGTCTGAAAGGAGAAGTCATGGGAAAGCTTGAGGGTAAGGTTGCAGTCGTCACGGGTGGATCGAGCGGCATGGCGCTGGCGAGCGCGAAGCGGTTCGTTGAAGAAGGCGCCTATGTTTTCATCACGGGCCGGAGGCAGGAGGCGCTCGATGAGGCCGTCGGGCTGATTGGCCGGAACGTCACCGGCGTGCGCGGCGACGCGGCCAATCTCGACGACCTCGACCGCCTGTTCGACACGGTCAAGCGGGAAAAAGGCAAGATCGACGTGCTGTACGCGAGCGCTGGCATCGGCGAAGCCGTCCCGCTGGGCCAGATTACCGAGCAGCATTTCGATGCGGCCTTCGGCCTGAATACGCGCGGCACGCTGTTTGCGGTTCAGAAAGCGTTGCCGCTGTTCAACGATGGCGGATCGATCTTCATGACCGGGTCGGTTGCTTCGGTGAAAGGTTTTCCTGGTTACGGCGTGTATGCGGCGAGCAAGGCGGCGTTGCGCTCATTCGCACGCACCTGGCTCAACGAACTCAAGGGCAGGAATATCCGGGTGAACGTGCTGAGCCCGGGGCCGATCGCCACGCCGATGCAGGACCAGGTCCTCACCGAGGAGGCGAAGCGGATGTTCGAATCCCTGATCCCGCGAGGAAAGATGGGGCGTCCCGAGGAAATTGCGGCGGCCGCGGTGTTTCTTGCCTCTGACGATTCCAGTTTCGTGAATGGGGTCGAGTTGTCTGTCGACGGCGGCTTCTCGGCCATCTGACATCGCACCTGATCGGAGAACGTATCATGAGCTATGCAATTGTCGGCTTCGGCGCGGTAGGCCAGGCCCTCGCCCGGGCCTTCGCCCGCAAGAACATCGAGGTGGCCGTCGCGAGCCGCCGGCCGCCCGCGGCGTTGGCGCCGCAGGCTCAGGCAATCGGACCCACGGTCGTCGCCAAATCGCTGCGGGATGCAATCGAGGCCGACACCATCATCCTGGCGGTCCCGTTCGGGGAGCATCGCGAGGTTGCGAAGGGGCTGCCGAGCTGGAACGGCAAGACCGTGATCGACGCGATGAACGCGTTGGTCCCGCTTGAGGAGCTCGATGGTCTCCTCTCCTCCGCCTTCGCCGCGAAGGCGTTCACGGGCGCCAGGTATGTCAAAGGCTTCAATCACCTGGTTGCGGCCAAATTGGCTGCCGATCCGGTCGTCGAGGGCGGCCACCGGGTGGTCTTCCTCTCTGGTGACGACGACGACGCGATCGCTCCGGTCGAAGTCCTGGCCAAGCAACTCGGGTTCGCACCGGTCAAGCTCGGAAAGCTCAACGAGGGCGGCGCGCTGGTGCACGCACGCGGCCGGGTCTGGGGCCCGCTGATCTTCCAGGATCTGTTCAAGAAGGAGCAATGATCTGCGATCGTGTGATTGACCCCGGGAGCGAGTGGCCCGCATGAGCACAGCGACATGCGGGCCACCGCGCACACGCGGACAGGAAATCGCTTCGATCATTGCGGACCACGCTTGCTCAATCAAGATGCCTTGATGGACTCGGACATCGTTATCCGGTTCTTGACGCTAGGACGCTCCTGCATCCGTGCATACCATGCCGAGAGAGTCTCGTACTCCGCCGGCACCGGCACGTTCACGAGTCCCGCGAAGATCAAGCCGCCTATGAGGGTGATATCGGCCATCGTGAACGCCTCGCCGGCGACGAACGGCTGCCGTTTCAGGATGCCGTCAAAGTAGTGCATCCCCCTGAGGGCCTTGTCGCGCTGACGGAATCCCCATTCGGGGTTCTGATAGATCTCGACATGCGGCCCTAGACCCGGCGTGGCGTGGTGAAAATAGACGCTGATGGCGTCAAGCACCTCCAGTTCGGCGCGCTTGCTCATCATGTGGATCACGCCCTTTTCCCGCGGCGTCCTGCCGGTCAGCGTCGGCGCGCCATCGAGCGCGTCGAGGTACTCGGTGATGGCAGTGCACTCGCCAATGAAGGTCCCGTCGTCGAGTTCGAGCACCGGCAGCGTGCCGGAGTAGTTCTTGGCCAGGAATTCGGGCTTCTTATGCTCGCCCTTGTAGAGATCGACCAATACGAACTCCACTTGCGACCGCAGGTGCTTCTCGGCCAGGGCGATGCGAACCCGGGCCGGATATGGGCCGGTCGGCCAATCGTAAATCTTCATCATGACTCCTATTGTCTACCTGTCACTTGGTAGGGCCGATATGAAGACTTCCAATCCGGCCGGTCAAGCCCTACCTAACACTTGGTAGATAACGAAGCAGTGAGGCGACGAGGTGAGTTCGAGCGCGCGGGAGGCCATCTTGGCGGCAGCAAAGCGGACCGCGCAGGCGCGCGGCTATGGCGGCCTGAATTTCCGCGATCTCGCGGACGACGTCGGGATCAAGGCCGCCAGCATCTACCACCATTTCCCGAGCAAGGCCGAACTCGGCACAGCCGTCGCGCGACGCTACTGGGAGGACACCGCCGCCCAACTCGACGCGATGCTGGCAGAAACGGCCGATCCTGTCCGCTGCCTGCGTCGATATCCCGAAATGTTTCGCAAAGCGCTCGAGAGCAACAATCGCATGTGCCTCTGCAGCTTCATGTCCGCGGAGGTCGACGACCTGCCGGACGCAGTGAAGAAGGAGGTCCAGACCTTTGCCGACGTCAACGTGGCATGGCTGAGCAAGCTGTTGGTGGCCGCGGGCCTGGCCAACTCGAAAAAGAGCCAGCAGCGGGCCCGCGCCATCTTCGCCGCCGTCGCCGGCGCGCAGCTCATCGCCAGAAGCCGATCCGATATTTCGCTCTACGACACGACGATCGACAGCTATCGCGCCGCGGGTCTGCTGCCGAAGTAGGTCTTCCATGGCTCACTCCAGCTGACGTGGTGCATCACGCCTCCGGCTGATCCACCCTGCGCGCTTCAACCAGCGCAAGGGCATGCAACGGCATTCTCGCGACTGAAACGTCCGAGCCTTGCGTGTCGTTTTGCCCTCTCACTTGGCAGAGGGCGCAGGGAAGACCGGGCGCCGATCGCACCCATGGGCCCCGTGCAATAGGTAGAAAGCACGGGGGGGTAGGACCACAGGTGTAACCGGGAGCAACCCGGCCTTCCCTGCGCGATGGTTGTGCGGCTTACTTCGTGCTCTCCCCGGCGAGACTGGGCTTTGTTGTCACCGTCCGTGCAAACGCAATTGCGTTTGCACGAAGACACCTACCACTAGGTGGTGTGGACTCTAAGGATTCCCTTTTAGGAGCAAATCAGATTCAAGGCTGCTTTTGGGGAGGCCGTCTTGGGTGTGATGGACCGTTTGGTATTGAGCGACGCGGCGTGGAAGCGGATGGCG
>NZ_VKHP01000389.1 GCF_010811875.1 Bradyrhizobium uaiense | reverse complement strand
CTTCTCAAAGCTCAAGCAGTTCCGACGTGTCGCAACCCGCTTCGAAAAAACGGCCCGGAATTACCGGGCCGTCGTCACTCTCGCTGCCATTGTTCTATGGATGCGCTAGTGTCCACACCACCTAGACCTTCTGCAAAAAGGTCTTTCGAGCGCGCACGCGCATGACCTGCTCTTGTTTCCTCCTATTGCTGTGGCGGTCCATGCTGCCGCGACCGACGTACGATCGCATTTGCGCTTTTGCGGCAATGCAGGAGGCACCAACCGCTTTCGACGCCCGTAGCGCTTGAGCTTCCTCGCCCTCGGTGCGGCCTTGCCCGGTTGACCGTCATACGCACCAGCGAGACGTTCTTAGCGGTTTGTTTGATCGAACTGACCTTCTCGTTGGCGCTGCCAACGCGGCCGTAAAGGTCGCGCGAATGGGCCGGCAGTGCGTGCCGGCAAGGCATCCACCCGCATCCCAAAGACGGGAGCCCTCGGGCGGAGCCTCCTTGCCTGCCCGCACTGCCGGCCTCGAATTCTCCCGACCGGCCGCGATGGCGCAGCCGATAACCAACGGGAGAAACTCAAATGCTCAACGACACCCAAACCGTTTCCGGCGCAACCTGGTCATTGGCGGTACCGTCCTGCTTACCCCGGGGGCGTGACCTGCCTCGAACCGGATCGTCTGGCCGAGTTGCTCGAAGCGGTGCGCAGGTTCGACAGCTTCACGCGGGATAACGATCCGCACGGCGAGCACGACTTCGGCGCCATTGACGGGAATCCCGAAGGTGCTGCGGTTCGCGCTGGAAGAGACGTAGAAATCCACGCTTGTCTACGCTATAGCCCTCCAACGCCCCAATGAAATCAAGGCGCTGTGTTGCGATTTCGGCAAGCCAGAGTTGCCCTACCGGATCGGATCAGGGGATATACTGGGGCGCTAATAAACGAGCTGAAACGGTTCAAGTTGCACTTGGCGTCGCAAGCCGCGGCTCTGGTCTCGTCGGATTCAAATGATCCCGCGACTGTCCTAGGCGGGTTTTTTCATCCCCATCCACGCGCGGCACAAGAAGGTGCTCGGTTATGTCAAGTTCCGGCTGAGGAAAGACCAGCGACCTTTCTCGCCAAGACGGCGGCCGCTGCCCGCACAGGACGCATGCGAGGATAGTCTGCGAAAACATCACCGACGAAAGCGCGGACGAGGCATGTATCCAGGCTGGCAGAGAACTCTACAAGTGGGCAGAGCAGTCGACCGGCCAGCTGAGAATCCGCGAATGTGTTGCCGAGCCGTACGTCGTTCGAGGCACATTCCACATTCTCGCCAACGACAGCCCACGGCCTAGGGTTCATTGGCATCCTCACTTCCTGCAACGCTTGGCCAAGATCCTTGAGGCTGCAGCATGAAGCAGTGGATCGATCGTCCGATAGAGATACGAAACCTCTTCAACCCGGCCTTCTGCGGCCTTGTTCTCTTCCGCGCGCTGGCGGGGTTCCACGCCGAGGACGACAAAGGGATGCCATTCTCGCTCTCGCTCCTGGTTTTACCGCTGTGCCTGCAGCAAAGCTCAAGGGAGACTTTGCAACGCGCAAACCGAAGTTACTTCCTGAAGGTGGTAGCGGACCATCCACAAATATTGCATGGGTCGTTCAACCTTCAACGTTCCGGAGGGAGTCATCCGCGACCGCGTGTTTTGGTTTGCGGTGATCTACCGCTTCGATGGCGAAGAAGTGCTTGTGGCGAAGCCGGCGCCTGCTCCGGGCGCTCTGAGCCTGAGCATGGCCATGTACGACGCGGAGCAAAGGTCGAGGCGCCGGATTTCTCGGAGCTAGCCGTGAACGACAGCGATGATGGCGTCGTTGCGCTGCTCACACAATTGCTTGGAATTCCGGAGAATACAACCGACGTTCCGATCGAGAGCAGTCGAGTGAGCTTCGATGCGAATGTGAAGCACGCCTTCTATTATCTGTTCCAGAAGCAAGGGATCGTCACGAACAAAGACCAGTTGTTCTACCGCCAGAACGAGCCGCAACAGCCTCAGGCGATCAAGGATACATTGCCTATCCTTCTAGGCATATCCGGGAAGGACAAGTTCACGCTCGAATCTCAACTCCGCTACGCGCAACGTGAACTTCGTCTCAATGCGAAGCTGCTCCAACAGGCGCGAGAGGGGATCGACAACTCCGAAGAACGGGCCATCGGCCTTCTTTCAGAGGCCCGCGCAGTAGAAATTCCCCTTGGTGACAGCGACGTGCCGCCAACCGTTCTTCTTCGTCGGGCATTGGATTGGAAACCAACATCTGTGCCGGAAGACGACGGATCGCGGGTATCGAGCATCGAGAACGAATTGCTCGATCTCAGGGAACGGCGTCGCGAAATTCAACGCCGTATTGATGGTGCTGAACAATTCAACAAGCGCGCGGCAGGTTTTCAGCACGAGGTCAACGAGCAGCGTGAACGTCTGAGCTCAATAAAGGCGCTGCCCTTCGATAAAGCCACGGGTGAATGGCAGTGGCCTTTTGCGCAGGCTAACATTGGGATGGACGGATCGATTGCGAAAGCTCTCCTAGCCGAGCTGGAATCCCTTGATAATGAGTTGACGGCGGTCACAGGCGAGCGGCCGGCGTTGGCCGCATATTTGACCGATCAGCAGAAGGCATTGGCAGACATTGGAGACCAAATCCGGGGCAAGGAAGTCGAGCTTTCCTCGGCCATTTCCACGAGCGAAATGGCAACGCTATTGGCGAACAGAAACAACGCAGCATCACGAGTCGTGGGGCGCATCAGCCTGTTCCTAGAGAACCTGGTGCCCAATACGGAGCTTCTGAGACTTCAGGCGGAACAGCGGCGACTCAAAGCGCGGGTTGCGGACTTGGAAGAAAGGCTCGGTGCTGATGATTCCGAGACACGCCTCACTTCCACGCTCAGCAACATCGCGCTGCACATGTCGGGCTATATTCGCGATCTGGGCGGCGAGTTCGGCGAGTATCCTGCTCGTCTCGATCTCCACAATCTGACAGTTGTCATCGACCGACCGGGCCGCCCGGTTTACATGAATCGAACCGGACTTGGCGAAAACCATTTGGCGTACCATCTCGCCGCGTTGCTGGCGCTTCATCGGTTTGCGGCGACGTACGACCATCCCGTCCCCCGGTTCATGCTGATCGACCAGCCAACCCAAGTCTACTTCCCTTCCGAGACTTCCTATGCGGCC
Organism: Bradyrhizobium uaiense; assembly: GCF_010811875.1. Classification (GTDB taxonomy): domain Bacteria; phylum Pseudomonadota; class Alphaproteobacteria; order Rhizobiales; family Xanthobacteraceae; genus Bradyrhizobium; species Bradyrhizobium uaiense. The sequence goes on along the minus strand of NZ_VKHP01000389.1, from coordinate 2,466 downwards.
GCCGGTGGCTCTATTGAGCAAACGGAAAGCCAAAAGGATGCGGACCTTGAGGCAGTTCGGCGGCTGTTCGAGACGCTGCAGCGCTTCACCACGCAGGATGCTCCGGGCTTTCAACTCATTGTCACAGAACACGCTAATCTGAGAGAAGATTGGTTCCAGGCCGCCTTGGTGGAGGATCCATGGACAAAACCACCAGCTCTGGTGCCCGACAATTGGCCTGACATTCCCCTTGTCTGATGCCCAGGGGCAGGCGATGCGCAATAACGCAGACTACGACGTGTTTTGAGTAGTGGCTCAAGATTGATGCTTATCTGGGTGGCAGCTCCACCTTTTCCAGCAACCGCTCGGCCGCAACCGAGAGATCTCCGCGTGCGCCCATGACGACGCTCTCGCTGTTGCCGTGCGCCCGCAGCCACCCGACCTCCTTGGATATTTGCCTGTGCGCGTACGTCGTCGCCTCATCCAGATGCTCGACAAGCCGCCTGCCGCGATAGCTGGTGATATCTATATATGGCAATCGTTCGCGGAACAGCCGGAGCGGCGCCATTACCTGCTCAGCCAGCTTCAGCAGATCATTGGGATATGTTTCGTCGTCTTCCCACCCCTCGCGATCGGCCAGATCGCGTAGTTGTGGAGCGTATTTGAGCGCATCTTGGACCGCGTCTGTAATGAATTCGATAGCTCTCGTCTCGCCAGAGGACACTGTAGTCGCCTTGGGCGGCTTGCCGGTGGTGATAAGCTTGATTGCCCTGAGGATGCGGTCAGTGTCGGTCAGCGGCACGGCGTGAATCTGGCCGAAAGGCTTGGGCAGATGCTCCGGCAGAATGTCAGAGTGATGCGCGTTGACAAGCTTGCCTTGGCGCATGGCGTGATCGGCTTCAGATAGTACCCAATCGGAATTCGCGGATGTGGCCGACCAAATGATCACCGCGGCGGAGCAATTGTTGAGCTGCGCGTCAATTTCCGCCCGGAACCGCTGGATTGGCAGCAACTCCGTGTCCCACCAGACGGTGAGGCCGGCGGCTACCAAAATCTTCGCCAAATCTTCGGTCAGTTTGCGTTCTGCCTTGGAGTAGCTGATGAAGACGTCTGCCATTGCCTAAACCGCTGATCTCGAGTCACAAATGTGCTGCAGAGTCGTTCGTGAAGAACCGGCGCGCCGCCGGGCTCAGGCGATATTTGGCGCCGGGTTGGTCTCGAGGAAGGCTCGGATGATGGCACGCAAGAGCTCTGCGAGCCATCGCAGGAGCAGGCCGAAGTTGTAGCCGGCGGCGGCGAGGACAGCGTTGATACAGTCGCCGGGACGCCCTTTGAGATAGTTGCGGTCCATGCGGTGCTCGGCCTTGATGTGACCGATGACGGGCTCGACAGCCGCGCGACGCCTCATCTCGCGGCGGATGGGAGCTGAGACGCGGCGGACCTGACCCGAGATCCAGACTCTGAACCGATGCGGGTGATTGTGGCCGCGATATCCTTTGTCGACGTGGATACGGCGAGCCTCCACGCCGGTGAGCTTCTCCATGTCGGCGATCACGGGGCCGAGCGTGTGCCCATCGAAGGGATTGCCGTGCAGGGCCTTGGCGTGAAGCACGAATTGGCCGCCCTTCGGAGACGTCACGGGGGTGGCGATACTGACCTTGCAGCCGAACTCGTAGGGCGCGCGGGCCTTACCCTTGCCGATGCACTCGACCTCCGGGGCGTGCAACGCATAAACCTTTGGACCGCGTTGGTGCTGATCCTGGCTGCGCACCTGCTGCGCTAAACCGAGCAACGGGCCGAAGCGAGCTTCCAGCGCTGTATCGCCATCAATCTTGCGGCGGATGTCGCGGATGATCCGGCCGAGCCGTGTCCGCAGGAACTTGAGCTGCCGCCGGGCGCGTTTGAACTGGTGGGCGTGGGTATAGCGGCCGACCATGATGGCGGCGCGCTTGGCCAGGCGCAGATAGCTCTGGCGCAGCGGCACACGGTTGCGCCTGGCGAGCCCGACCAGCTTGACGATTGCTCGATGCATCAGCCGCGCGTCGGTCGGATGGGCGACCGCCTTGGGCTGCACCGTGGTATCGACGACCACCCGTTCCAGGTCCTTCGCGCCGATCGCGCCGGTCTTGTGCGCCACCGACAGACTTTCCTGGATCAGCGCGACAAGTTGCTCCTCGCCGAGCCGCTGCCGCCAGCGCGTCATCGACGATCGATCGAACGGCAACCGGTGGCAGAAGCTCAATTCGCCGCAGAAGTGCTGGTAATAGGGGTTCTCGATCCAGCGGGCGCACAGCGCTTCATCCGACAGGTTGTGCATGTGCTTCAGAATGAACAGGCCGGCGATCAGCCGCGTCGGCAAGCCCGGCTGCCCTGACCCTGCCTGGCACACCGAACCAAAGCGCTCATTCAGCACGTTCCAGTCGATCAGCGCCGCCAACCGCACCAGCGGATGACCCATGTCGATGATCTGATCCAGGGCCGGAAGCA
>NZ_VKHP01000388.1 GCF_010811875.1 Bradyrhizobium uaiense | reverse complement strand
CCCAGCGATACGAAGAGGCTGTCGCGTTCGCTGAACTCGCCCGTGAAGCAAATCGCGTGTTTCCCGACATTTACGTGGTTTTGGCTGCTGCCCACGGACATCTTGGAAGCAATCCGGCCTCTCGCGCCGCGGTGGATCAGTTGCTGTATCGTTTGCCGGGAGTGACGCCGAACGACGAGCGCCTGGTTCGGCCGTTCGCACAAGTTGCCGACCGCGAGCGATTTCTCGAAGGTCTGCGCAAAGCATGGCAAACAATCGCTGCTGATTCCATTTGAGCTCCCCGCGACCTACGATGCTTGTCGCCACAAGGATTGGACAACTCACGCACAACTGTTGGCGCAAAGGCCAACTTGGCGGCGCACGCATTTGGCGTCCGCTTCGGCGGTAGACCCGACGCCCCCGCGGTGGTCCCACAGCCACTTTTGACCCAATTCGAACCTTCGCTGGTGTTCGTGAAACCACCCGGCCCTACTCTTGAGATCGCACGGTTCCTTTGTAGGGAGCAAGATCGGTAAAGACAGTGGCGGGGCTGGACGCGTGTGAGCGGAGGGCCCGTGCTTTCGCTTCGCTGAGGACGTACTCCTTTAAATCGGAAAAAATCAGGCAGGCCGGTTCTATTGCCACCGCAACGCGTCGTGTTTTTTGTGAAGCCAGGGCCCAAAGCGGAATCCTTGGAGCATCCCATGAGCCGCGTCATTACGATCGTGCGAACCTTGTCGCTGCGGACCCTGCTGTTCGCCTTGGTGGGCGCCATGGGCACCATGCTCACCGTTACTCTGGCACTGAACGCGACGAGCGCTTGGCGTGCGGGCGCGCTCGCCACACAGGCCTCCCAAAGCAATACAACGGCGGACCTGCTCCTGTCCGCCGCAGCCCATTGGGCCGTAGAGCGCGGCATCACGAACGGCGTGCTAAGCGCGGAGCCGCCGCTCAAAGCCGAAGTCCGCAGCCAAATCGACGAGCACCGCAAGATGGCCGACGCAGCCTTCACGGAGGCAGCGGCGCGCCTCGAAGACGACAAATCCCCGGCCGTGCAGTCGCTGCTGCGCAAGGCAAACGGTCTGCTGCGCGACATAGATCAGCTCCGCTTGCGCGTCGATGCTGAGGTTTCGAAGCCCCCCAGTGAGCGCGATGCCGAGTTGCGGACAGCTTGGTTTCCAGCGATGACCAGGCTGATCGAAGTTTCGCAGCGTCTGCGACTGGCTGCCGAGATCAATTCAGATTCGATGGAAACACGTCTGCAGGCGCTGCAGCGGCTCAAGCATGCCGCTTGGGTCATGGCCGAGTACGCTGGACGCGAGCGTGGCATGCTGAACGGAGCGATCCAGGCCGGGGCGCCGCTTCGAGGTGAACAGCTTATCGCTTTGGGTGTCGCGCGCGGAAATGTCGAGTATGCGTGGGAGATAGTTCAGGCAATCACAACCGAGCCTGGCGCTGCGCCTGCGCTTGTTACTGCGACCAAGACTGTCCGAGACGTGATGTTTGGTCGGTTCCAGCAGGACCGAGAGGCCGTATACAAGGCAGGTCTCGCCGATGAGCCATACCCGCTGTCGGCACAAGACTGGTTCGACCAATCGACTGAGGCGATTGGCTCCATACTCCGCCTTGGAGAGGCAGCGACGGAATCGACGCGTCAGTTTGCGAGCGAGATGCAGGCTCGGAGCCGGCTGAACCTGGCGATCGGTCTGATGGTCCTTGCAGCCGCAGTGTTGCTCATGGGGATTGCAGTCTGGTTCGCAAGCGCGCGGATCGCGCGTCCGCTGCAAGAAATGACGATCGTGATGGGCCGCCTCGCGCATGGCGAAACAACGATCTCGGTCCCCGCGCAAGATCGGAATGACGAGATCGGAGAAATGGCCCAGGCGGTCGAGGTGTTCCGCAAGAACGCGATCCGAATTGGCGAGCTTTACGCCGAAAAAATCGCAGATCAGCGGCGTGATGCTGAAATCCGCAAGCTCAACCACGAGCTGACCGGGCGCGCTGCGGAGCTGGCAGCAGCCAACAAGGAACTCGAGTCGTTTGCCTATTCGGTATCGCACGACTTGCGTGCACCCTTGCGCCATCTCCTTGGCTACTCGGAGCTTTTGCTAAAGCACGCGTCGAAATGCCTCGACGAGGAGGGTCAGAGATATGTGCAGACAATTCTCGAATCGGCAAAACGAATGGGAAATCTGATCGACGATTTGCTGGCATTTTCCAGGATCGGGCGGACCGAAACCAGGACGACGGCGGTGGACCTGCAACAGCTGGTCGCGGATGTGGCTTCCGAAATCGAAGCGCAGGGGAAGGGACAGGATATCTCCTGGAAAATCGGCCCGCTTCCGGTCTGCTATGGAGACCGCGCCCTGCTGAGGGTGGCTCTCGTAAATCTGCTTTCCAACGCGGTCAAGTTCTCCGGCACACGTCGCCCGGCCAAAATCGAAGTTGGTTCTGTTGATGGACGTGGAGACAAGTCGGAGATCTTCGTGAGGGACAACGGTGTTGGCTTCGACATGAAGTATGTCGACAAACTCTTCGGCGTATTTCAACGGTTGCATCGAGCCGACGAGTTCGAAGGCACCGGTATAGGACTGGCGACCGTCCAGCGCATCGTTCATCGCCATGGCGGGGCGGTACGAGCCGAAGGGACGGTCGATCAAGGAGCCACCTTCTACTTCTCATTACCTAAAGCCAAACGTCAGTTCGTGGAAAGATGAGCGTGTCGTGAGTGAATTCGGGCACATTCTGGTCGTTGCGGACGATCCAAGGGAATATTGAGCTTACAGCCCTTGGCGAGCGCATGCTCGCGAACGAGGCCGTCATTGCCCGCGACGGCAAAGAGGCTCTCGACTATGTGTATTGTCGAGTTTTGGAGGCACAGCGGACCGAAAGTGACGCCGGCTATTGATCCTGAACCGAGTAAGGTCGCGAGCGACCCTCCCCCGGAGAATCGGCAAAACCATTCCGGGCGCAGCAATCCCATTCAATAAGCACGAGCCGACTTGCATCACAGTCGCGGCTTGAACCTGGCCGAGTTCCGGTCGAGGCGACAGCAGACAGGTGACGCATGTCCGAAACGATCCTGAAACCGCCCCCCCTCGCAGGCGCGGTGACCACCCACACCCGCCTATTCGTCCTGGAGCTCAATGCCGGCGCCATTCATTCGATGAATACCGACGGCTCCGACCGCAAGACCATCGTTACCGGCGCCCACCTGCCCGACGGCATCGTGGTGGACGTCGCGAACGGCCACATCTACTGGACAAACATGGGTGTTCCCAATCTCGATGATGGATCGATCGAGCGTGCCGACCTCGACGGCACGAACCGCAAGATGATCGTGCCGCAGGGACATACCCATACGCCGAAGCAGATCATTCTCGACGAGAAGGGCGACAAGCTCTACTGGTGCGACCGCGAGGGCATGCGCGTGATGCGCGCCAATCGCGACGGCTCGCAGATCGAGACGCTGATCGAAGCGGGCCACGGCGAAGCCGACAGCCGCGACCAGACGAGGTGGTGCGTCGGACTGACGATCGATCCGAAGCATCGCAAGATCTATTGGAGTCAGAAAGGTCCCGATAACGCCGGCCGTGGCCGTATTTTCTGTGCCAACCTCGAGATTCCGGCGGGGCAGACCGCTGCCAACCGGTCAGACATCGAGGTCTTCTTCAATCGCCTGCCCGAGCCGATCGACCTCGAGCTCGATGTCAAGAACCGCATCCTGTACTGGACCGACCGCGGCGATCCCCCGCGCGGCAATACGGTGAACAGGGCTTCGATCGACAACAAGCCCGCCGAGCCGGAAATCGTGGTGACGCACCTGATGGAGGGGATCGGCATCGCACTCGATGTGCCCGGCGACCGCATGTTCGTGACCGACTTCGCAGGTTCGATCTACTCCGCGCATCTCGATGGATCAGGCGAACGAAACTTCCTCTACGCCCAAGGCAACCTCACCGGCATCGCCTATGCCGAAATCCCGCAGGAGAACTGACATGTCAGAGAACAAGCCCATCCGCCGCGTCGCTGTGATCGGCACCGGCGTCATCGGAGCCAGTTGGGCGGCCCTCTTTCTTGCGAACGGCCTCGAGGTCGTCGCAACCGACGTTGCGCCGGACGCGGAAGCGGCTTTGAAGCGCTTCGTTGCGGCAGCCTGGCCCGCGCTGCAGCGACTAGGCCTCGCGTCCGGCGCGTCGCAAAGCAAGCTGAGCTTTACCGCGGCGCTAGCGACGGCCGTCAAGAACGTCGATCTGGTGCAGGAGAACGGCCCCGAGAAGATAGACTTCAAGCGGACGCTCTACAAACAGCTGGACGAACTGTTGCCCGCCGATGTCATCATCGCCTCGAGCTCTTCCGGCCTGACCATGAGCGAGATCCAGTCGGCCTGCCCTTCTCACCCCGAGCGCTGCGTCATCGGCCATCCCTTCAATCCGCCGCACCTGGTGCCGCTGGTCGAGATCGTCGGCGGCGCCAAGACCTCCGAAGAGACGATACAACGAGCAATCGAGTTCTATGCTAGTCTCGGCAAGCGCCCCGTCCGCCTGAACAAGGAGGTTCCGGGCCACGTCGCCAACCGCCTGCAGGCCGCGCTCGCGAGGGAAGTCTATCACCTCGTTGCCGAAGGCGTCGTCAGCGTCGCTGATGTCGACACCGCCGTGAGTTGGGGCCCCGGCCTTCGCTGGGGAATCATGGGCCAGGTGCTTCTCAACCATCTCGGCGGTGGCCAGGGTGGCATCGAGCATTTCTTCCAGCAATTCACCGGTCCGATGGAGGCCTGGTGGAAAGTGCTGGGTAATCCGCATCTGACGCCGGAGGTTCAGAAGAAGCTGATCGACGGCGTCCATGCCGAAGTCGGCGCACGGTCGGTCGACGAGCTGGCGGCGGAACGTGACGAGATCCTGCTGGGTCTGATCGAACTGCGCAAGAAGGTCGCCAAGGCCGACCAACCGAAACTGGCGGAACACGTGGCCTGAAGACTTTCCACGCGGTCCGGCCGAACCAAAGCCTCCAAAGGCATCCGCCTTCGGAGGCTTTGTGCGTTTCAAGCGAACGCAACATGCCGCCCGAACAAAGGCGGCAAGAACGTCCCCGACACGGCAAACCCCTTCAAGCGCTCGGACCGCTTAGACATCAGATTAGGCGCGAGACCGATCGTTCAACTTCTCAGGCTTACCAAGCCGCAGTCAAAGGAGATCCAGATGGCCACAGCAACCGCAGCCCGCAAGACCGACGCACCAAAGGCACTGCCGGTGCCGAACGGCGACTTCTATCAACTCGTCGAGCTTCTGAGCCCCGACGAGCTCGCGGTTGTGAAGAAGGTGCGGGCCTTCATGGAATCCAAGGTGAAGCCCATCATCGCCAAATACTGGTCCGACGACGCCTTCCCCTTCGAGCTGCTGCCTGCGTTCAAGGAGCTCGGCATCGGCGGGCTCGGCTATGAGGGCTATGGTTGCGCCGGCGGCAGCCAGAAGCTGTTCGGTTACGTCGCGATGGAGATGGCGCGGGTCGATCCCTCGATCGGCACTTTCTTCGGCGTGCACAGCGGTCTCGCAATGGGCTCGATCTATCTCGACGGCTCAGAGGAGCAAAAGCAGCACTGGCTGCCGCAGATGGCACGCTGGGAAAAGATCGGGTGCTTCGGCCTGACCGAACCGCTGACCGGCTCCGGCGCGAGCGGCGGCCTTACCACCACCGCCAAACGCGAGGGTGATACCTGGATCCTC
>NZ_VKHP01000387.1 GCF_010811875.1 Bradyrhizobium uaiense | reverse complement strand
AGCGCTGCATAGGGCGCTGCGGTCCTGACCTCATCGTAGAGCTCATCGGACAAAAACGGCTTGCCGCAGGCGCAGCCGAGCACGTGCTGGGCCAGCACGTCGAGCGCGCCGGTGCGCAGCGGCGGGGGGTCCTGCGCGTTCTCCGCGATGGCATCGATCGCGACGGCGCATTCCAGCACTTCGAACCGGTTGGCCGGCACCAGCACCGCGCGCGAGGCCTCGTCGAAGCGATGGTTGGCGCGGCCGATCCGCTGCATCAGCCGCGACGACCCCTTGGGCGCGCCGATATTGATGACGAGATCGACATCGCCCCAGTCGACCCCGAGATCGAGCGAGGAGGTGCAGACCACGCCCCGCAGGCGGCCTGCCGCCATCGCATCCTCGACCTTGCGGCGCTGCGCGACGTCGAGCGAGCCGTGATGCAGCGCGATCGCGAGCCCGTCGTCGTTCATGCGCCACAGATCCTGGAACAGCATCTCGGCCTGGCTGCGGGTGTTGACGAACACCAGCGTGGTCTTGTTGCGCTTGATCAGCTCATAGACCTCGGGCAGCGCATGACGCGCGCTGTGGCCTGACCACGGCAGCCGCTCCCTTGTGTCGAGCATCTCGACCACCGGCGGTGCGGCGCCGCCTGCCGTGACGACGTCGGCGGATGCGTTCTCGCCGCCCGGCTGCGGCACCAGGAATCGCGCCAGCTGTTCGGGTTCGGCGACCGTTGCCGACAGGCCGATAGCGCGCGCCTGTGGCGCGATGGTCCAGAGCCGCGCCAGCCCGAGCGACAGCAGATCGCCGCGCTTGGAGGTGACCAGCGCGTGCAGCTCGTCGAGCACGATGCGCTTCAGCGAGGAGAACAGAAACGGCGCGTCGTCGGACGCCAGCAACAGCGCCAGCTGCTCCGGCGTGGTGAGCAGGATGTCCGGCGGATAGCGCCGCTGCCGCTGCCGCCGCGACACCGGCGTGTCGCCGGTGCGGGTCTCGATCTTGATCGGCAAGCCCATCTCGGCAACCGGCGTCTCCAGATTGCGCGCGATATCCACCGCGAGCGCTTTCAGCGGCGAGATGTAGAGCGTGTGCAGCCCATCGCTGCGGCGAACGCTGCGGCCGGTGGAGATGAGCGTCTTTCTTGGCTCCGCAGCGCTCGCTGGCAGGGCTCCCTCCCCCCTTGCGGGGGAGGGCTGGGGATAGGGGTAAGCCGTATCGTTTTGAGCAAGCGGCGTACCCCTCTCCCGCAAGGGAGGAGGTGGCGATCGGGTACGCGCCGACCGTGTCCGACCTCTCTCCTCGCTCTCCCCGCTCAACTCCACCAGCGTCGGCAAGAAACCCGCCAGTGTCTTGCCCGCACCCGTGGGCGCGATCAACAGCGCGGAGCGTTCCTCGCGCGCCTTCGCCAGCAGCGCAAGCTGATGCTCACGCGGCGACCAGCCGCGTGAGGCGAACCAGTCGCGAAACCGGCGCGGCAAGAGATCGGCCGTTTCCGACGGCGGGACGGAAAAGAGATCGAGCGTCGACACGCCCAAGAGGTAAGTGGTTCAGGCGGTTTCGTCGAGGGCGGGCGGAAATGGCGGCAGATGGCAAGGGTACTTCACCTCGCCCTGCCTGCGGGGAGAGGTCGGATCGCATCGCCAGATGCGATCCGGGTGAGGGGGTACAGGTCTCACCACGCTCACGGCTCGTGGAAGCAGCCCCTCACCCCGCCTCTCCCCGCGAAGAGCGGGGCGAGGGAGACGATAGCGCAGTGCAAATTCTACTCCGTCATCGGCTCGCCGAAGAGGTCCCAGTCCTTGCCGTTGAAGATCGAGACGTAGAGCGTCTTCATCGGCGTGTAGTCGTCGGGCGTGTAGCTGTAGTTGATCCCGTCCAGGAAATAGGGCGAGTGGAAACCGGCCAGCGTGGTGGCCTGCTTCAGCACGTTGGCGCGGGTCAGGTCGTCGCCGCAGCGGCGCAGGATCTCGCCCATCGTCGCCGCCTGGCCGTAGCCGGCGAAGGCGATGGTGTTATCGGGATCGATGTTCGGCAAATACTTCTTGCGCAGCTCCTCGAACGCGACCACGTCGGCATCCTTCTCGTAGCGGGGCACGCCGACTTCCTTGTTGTAGCGGATCGCGACGATGTCCTTGGCGTTCTCCAGGCCGGCGGCGCTCAGGATCGAGCGGCCGGTCGAGCCCGCCGACAGCAGCTGCAACGGCTTCCAGCCGAGCTCGGCGACCTTGCGGATCGACTGCGACGTCGCCTTGCCGGTCGTGATGTTGTAAAACACGTCGGCGCCCGATTTCGACAGATTGATGAGCTGGGAATCGACCGTCGGATCGGTGAGATCGTAGGTCTGCTCCATGATCACCTCTGCCTTGCCGCCGGCATCGGCCAGCACCTTCTTGAACGGCCCGAGGAAGTCGCGGCCGAAATCGTCGTTCTGGTAGAGGATGCCGATCTTGGCATTCGGCTTCACGCTGACGACGTGCTTGGCCAGGATGCGCGCTTCGGTCGGATACAGCGGCAGGCCCGCCATGGTCCATTTGAAATTCTTCGGATCGTTCCACTTCGAGGCACCGGTGTTAAGCAACAATTGCGGCACGCCCTTGGAATTGAGATATTTGTGCACGGAGGTCTGCGGCGCGGTGCCGAGCGAGCCATAGAGCGCCAGCACCTCCTCCTGCTCAACCAGGCGACGCGTCGCCTCGACGCATTTCGGTGCGCTGTAAGCGTCGTCCATGGTGAGGAATTTCACCTTGCGGCCGTTGATGCCGCCCTTGTCGTTCAGCATCTGGAAATAGGCTTCGCCGACGCGGCCGAGCACGCCATAGAGCGAGCCCGGACCGGAATGCGGCACGGTCTGGCCGAGCTTGATCTCGGTGTCGCTCGAACCCGGATCGTACTTCTTATCCGCGGCCCGAACGAACGGCGCAGGCAGCACGGACGCTGCGATGACGGACAATGCAGTGGCGCCGAATTCGCGCCGCGTATGTTTTTTCATTATTTCTCTCCCTGAGGCGAAAAGCTCTCGCATTCCGCCTTGCGCCGGGCAAGCGCGAAGTCACCGCTTTGCGGCGCAATGCCGCGTCACGGCAAATGCGTAGCGTGTAGACTCAAGTTTGAGGGCGAGGCGCATGACCATGCACCCTCTCCCCTTGTGGGAGAGGGTGGCTTCGATGCGAGAGCATCGAAGCCGGGTGAGGGGTCTGTCTCCGCGGATGCAGACCCCTCATCCGGCGCTTCGCGCCACCTTCTCCCACAGGGGAGAAGGGAAGAAGAAACATCACGGCTTGACGGCGACGGCCACAAGTCCCGGTGCGGGGATGTTGTCTTCATTGCGCGCCGAGAGATCGTCGAGCAAGGCCAGTGCCAGCCCGGCGGCAGCGACCGAGGCACGCACGTAAGCCGCGCTGTGCGCGTAGCGCAGCCCCGCGCCGAGGATGACGCCCTCGCCGTCATGCGTCTCCGTCGTGAAGGCGAGCACGCCGCCCACGACCAGCACGCGCGCGGCCTCGGCGAGAACCGGTGCGAGATCGGCGACATAGACCATCGCATCGGCGGCAAGGATCAATTCGGCGCTGGCATCGGGTTTGGTGGAGATGCCCTTCAACATGTCGTCGACCTCGAGCTCGGCATAAAGCCCGGTGGCGCGCGACTTGTCGATCATGCGCGGCGACAGGTCGATGCCGATGAAGCGATCGACATGCCGCGCGAATGCGCCGGCCGCAAGTCCGGTGCCGCAGCCGAGATCGATCGCACGCTTGAGGAACGCCGACTTCTTCGCGGACGCGCGCACCGACAGCACCGCCTTGAACAACAGCGCCGGGCCGCGATAGCCGAGATCGCCGACCAGGGCGGCCTCGAAGCGCGGCGCATATTGATCGAACAGCGTCTGCACATAGCCCGGCGGCATCGCGCTGACGGCCTCGACGCCGAGCTGCATCAAATGCAGGCCGGCGCCATGGCGGTCTTCGGGATCGGCATCGCGCGCGGCGCGGAAGGCTGCGATCGCGGCCTCGCGCTGGCCTAGCTCGAGGCGGATCTTGCCCAGCGTGTGCCAGGCCGACGGGAATTTCGGCACCAGCTCGATCGCCTGTTCGAGCAGCTCGGCGGCAGCCGGAAGGTCGCCCTTCAATTGCAGGTCGCGCGCGAACTCGTAGCGGCGGTCGGCAACGAGGTCGCCGGAGGACAGAAACAGGCGGGGCGCCATTGTATTCTTAAGGAACCGATCCTGGCCGATACGGCCATCCATCAAAGCACGGACTTTTTCCGGAGTTGGATGCGCCGGTCAAGCCCGCGCATGACGATTAGATATCGCGGAATCAATGCCTATATGTGCGGCATGCGCCCGCAAGACATCCTGATGCCCGTCCCGGCCGGGCTTTGCTGCAAGCCCGGCGGCTTCCACATCGATCCTGTCAGGCCGGTCGAACGCGCACTGATCACACATGGCCATTCCGACCATGCACGGGCGGGCCACGGCGCTGTCCTCGCGACCCAGGAAACCCTCGACATGATGCGGCTGCGCTACGGCGAGAATTTCGCTGGCTCTGTGCAGGCGGTCGCCTATGGCGAGGAGATCAGGCTCGGCGACGTCACGGTATCCTTTCATCCCGCCGGGCACGTGCTCGGCTCCGCCCAGATATCGGTCACCTGCAAGGACAGGCGCATCGTCGCCTCCGGCGACTACAAGGACGCGCGCGACCCGACCTGCGCCCCGTTCGAGCTGGTGCCCTGCGACGTCTTCATCACGGAGGCGACCTTTGGATTGCCGGTGTTCCGCCACGGCGATGCCGCCGGCGAAGTGAACAAGCTGCTGGCCTCCGTAAAATTGTTTCCGGAGCGCGCGCATCTGGTCGGCGCCTACTCGCTCGGCAAGGCGCAGCGAGTGATCGCACTGCTGCGCGAAGCCGGCTACGACGCGCCGATCTACCTGCACGGCGCGATGGAGAAGATCACCTACTATTACCAGGAGCGCGGCATTCCGCTCGGTGAGCACAGGCCCGCGCGCGGCATGAAGAAGGCCGAGCTTGCCGGCACCATCACGCTGGCGCCGCCGAGCGCGACACAGGATGTGTGGACGCGACGCTTCCCCGATCCGGTCACTGCCTTTGCCTCGGGCTGGATGCGCGTGCGCGCCCGCGCCCGGCAAGGCGGCATCGAGCTGCCGCTGGTGATCTCGGATCATGCAGATTGGGATGGGCTGACGGCAACGATCGCCGCGACCGGCGCCGGCGAGATCTGGGTCACCCACGGCCAGGAAGATGCCTTGGTGCATTGGTGCAAGACCAGGGGCCTTGCCGCGCAGCCGCTCGATCTGGTCGGCTATGGCGATGAGGACGAAGGCGAGACGGTGGCGGTCACCGGTGAGGCCCAGCCCGCCGACGAGGCCAAGCCCGCCGGCGAGGCAGACACATGAACCGCTTCGCCGAGCTGCTCGACCGCCTCGCCTACGAGCCCGGCCGCAACAACAAGATCAAGCTGCTGGTCGGCTACTTCCGCGAGACCGAGGATCCCGACCGCGGCTACGCGCTGGCTGCGCTGACCGGTGCGCTGTCGTTCAAGCACGCCAAGCCGGGCTTGATCCGCGACCTGATCACCGAACGCGCCGACCCCGTGCTGTTCGGTTATTCCTATGACTACGTCGGCGATCTCTCCGAAACCGTTGCGCTGATGTGGCCGAAGGCGGCTGGTGCAGCTCACAACGAGTCTTACCTGGGCCCCCCCTCTCCCCAAACCTCCCC
>NZ_VKHP01000386.1 GCF_010811875.1 Bradyrhizobium uaiense | reverse complement strand
CACCCACGGCAGCGGGGGGATGACCCCGGACGGCGCCAGCCGCGCGAGGCTGTACGCCCGCTCCGAGGCGGCGACGCCGGTCCAGCTCGTCAGCGTCGCCGGTCACGATATTCTGTATTTCTGGGAGAGCCAGGCCCGCGAGCCGCGTCGCGCATTCGCCATGCGGGACCAGGATCAGGTCCTTGACCAGCAGACGGAGTCGCGGGCCAGGCGTGCGGGTACAGACGAGGATCGCGGCCGCCTCCTTGCCGTCCCCCGGAAACAGGTGCTTGCCGAGGCGGTCGTGGTGCGCTCCGCAGAGCGTCAGCGTCGGCGACATCATTGGCCGACCTCCTTGGCAATCGCCGACTCCACCAGCGCCAGATGGGTGATGACGTTGTCGGTCGCGGGATTCCAGGGTGCCGGAGGACCACGGTGGCGCGACCAGCCGTTGAAGGGCGTTCCGCAGATCGTCGCGGCGACCTGGGTGCGGTCGATCGGCCGTCCCGACGTCAGCGTCAGCTTCGGGCTGGTGTAGAACATGTCGATCTGCGCCGTCGGATAGGTCGGCGGGATCAGGAGCGCCAGCATCACCATCCGCGGCGCGTAGCCGGGCGGGACCTGATAGTTGTGGATCAGGAGCCAGCGGCAGGTGCCGTCGATGACGGTCTCCCAGAACAGACCGAGCGAATCGAGGTGCTTCTCGTCGACCTCGAGCAGGTCGAAGTGGCGCCGCGGCGTTGCCGCGGCCTCCCCGTTGTGGACGCCAGTGGGCGTCAAGCGGAGCTTTTCGATGCCGGGCGTCCGCAGGTCCACCGTGAAGTCGAGACCGACCGCGCGCTTCGGCTCGCCCTTCACGATCAGGAAGATCTGCCAGCCCTTCGTCGGGTCGAAGCCGGCGTCGAGCAGCGCCTGCTTCACGACGATGGTCGGCTGGTGCAGCGTGAGGACGACGCCCTGCACGTTCAGCTTCCAGCTCGGCTTGCGGCTCACGAAGGATTCGATGCCGCCCTTGCCGAGATCCACCAGGTCGCGGGGTGCGATCACGCGATCGGGCTCGTCGATGCGGGTAAGCAGCAGCTCGTCCTCCGGCGGCACCTTGCCGAGCCTGCGGACGACGGCGCCGGAGATCATCCGGCTGGGCCATTCGAAGCGCTCGCCGTTGATCGTCAGGAAGAACAGGCGATCGGTCTCGACGACGATGAACTGACGGCCGGCGTTCAGGTCGACGATCTGGCTCGGGGCGATGTCTTCGAGGCCGCCGTCGGGCAGGAACTGCAGCACCACCGCCTGCTGGGCCGGTGTGAAGCCCGCAGCGCGGCTGATCTGGGCTCCGGTCGGCGCGGCGTCATGGATAACCAATTGACGGAACTCGAGATTCTCGCCCGCGACTTCGATCGTCTGCCCCGCTGCGCGGTGATCCGGAGCAGTTTCCTGGATGCTCATTAGCGTACCTTTCTCCGGACATGGCCGGCGTTGATGGTGTCGCTAATATGAACGGGCTTGCTAACTTTGTCAAGCACATGCTAAGCGTGCTTGCAATACTTAGCAGATAGCGTATTATCCCGGTAGGCGGGGATTGGCCCCGCCTCTCGGGAACGGAGGAACGATGGCAGATGAAGAACTCGATGACACCAATACGGCAGAGAGCCTCGGGCGCTATCTGAAGAGCGTCCGGCTAGGTCACAAGATGACGCTGCGGGACGTCGAAAGCGCCACCGGCAAGGAGGTGTCGAACGCCTACCTCTCGCAGCTGGAGTCGGGGACCATCAAGAAGCCGTCCGTCCACGTGCTGTACGCCCTCTCGACGTCGCTCGGCGTCCCATACGAAACGCTCATGGAGCGCGCGGGGTACATCGTCCCTTCCGGTCAGAAGACGGAAGGTCAGAAGCACGGAAAGGCCGCGACCTACTCGATCGATAATTTGTCTTCGGACGAGGAAAAGGAACTGTTGAACTATCTCAACTTCATCCGATCGAAGAGGAAGTGACCATGCGACGGCCGGACGACTGCACTCTCACGCCCGGCCAATTGGCCATCATCAGAAGGGAAGCCGAGCGCGCGCTGCGGGAAGCAGGCGCGCTCGGCGTGTTTCCGACGCCGGTCGAAGCCATCATGACGGTGGCCGACGTCGAAGAGGTCAAGGAGGATCTGCTGTCGCCCGGACTGCTCGCGAAGATCCGCGCAGGCGCCGAGATCGCCGGCGGCCTGCTCAAGCGCGCCGTCTCGAAGATCATGGGTCTATTCCATGCGAGCGCCGGCCTGGTCTACCTCGATCAGAGCCTGATCGAGGTGAAGAAGCGGTTCGTCCGCCTCCACGAATCCGCTCATGGTTTCCTGCCCTGGCAGCGTCCGCTGTACGCCGTCGTCGAGGACTGCGACAAGTCGCTGGATCCCGACGCGGCCGACCTGTTCGACCGCGAAGCGAACGTCTTCGCGTCCGAGGTGCTGTTTCAGCTCGATGCCTTTCGCGACATGGCGGAGAGCCGGACCTTCGAGGTGTGGACGCCGGTGCGTCTCTCCAAGCAGTTCAACGCCTCGATCTATGCCTCCATCCGGCAGTACGTCTCCAAGAACCACCGCGCGTGCGCCGTCGTAGTGCTCGACATGCCGGCGCTGATCGAGGGAGACGGGTTCCGCGCGAACCTCCGCCGCGTCGTGCAATCGCCTACCTTCACCGAGACCTTCGGCCACGACACCTGGAGCGCGCCGTACTACACGCCGGCGGACGAGATCGGACGCCTCATTCCGCTCGGAAAGCGGAAGTCCTCGGGCAAGCGCAACATGGTTTTGATCGACCGAAACGGCGTCAGACACGAATGCATCGCGGAATCGTTCACGCAGGGACATCAGGTCTTCGTGCTGGTGCACTCGGTAAAGACCTTGACCACGACGCTCTTCTTGATCTCCGCATGATCAGGCCGATATCGGCTCAATTCCTATTCCGTTTTCCCGCAGCCCTGCCGAGACTATTGGCGAAATCTTTGAAATGTAGATACCATTCGCGGGTGTTACCTTCATCGGAGCTCGACACGGCTACAGGACCTTCTTCATCGTCAGCCTGAGCGAAAGCACCTGGAGAGTAGGCCGTGGAGTAGGTCCGGTCGCTACGGGACAAAGCAGGATGCCGCGTCATATAGAAGCGCGGGGAACACTGGTCTAACGATGTCGCAACAGAAGCCCAACGGGTTGCTTTCATTGGGTCGCTGGACGGCTAAGGCTTGATTGAGGAGAGATTCGTCGCTGTCCTTTCATAGCAATCCGCAGCGGCTTACGGATGGGTCGCACTCTTCCGGCTGCAATAGACGCTAGGCGCACACGCGCGGTTAGCAAGAAATCATCTGCGCGTCTGGCGCAGGTGTCTACCATCAGCTTGGCCAAATCGTCAGGCTGGGTCCTCGCGCTGGGCGTCGCCCATCAGGCCGACTAACACGCCAGCCCTCTGACGGCGCTCGGACAGGTCTGACGCGAGCATGAACGATGACATTTAGGGCTATGCTATCTTTCGTCTTCCATTAGGTCTCTGAAGACACGAAGCGATCTCGTCATCTCCTCGCAAATAATCTGCAACTTCGGCTTGGCTATGTTTCGGTCCCGTTCCGTGAGGGTCAAAATCGCCTCAAAGACGTCATCAGAATAATATGCGAGCAATAAAAGGTGTTCGCCCCTCGGGCCGCAAGTGCCGTCAAGCCAATTTTTGATGGTTCTTTCTCCGGCTCCCGTCCACTGCCGAATTCTCTTCAGCATATGTGGCCGCGACCGAGCCTCCTTTTTTAGCGCGTCCCGTATGGCCCGCGCGTAAACCAAGCGTGGCGCGTTATCGCCACTTCCGTTGCGAAAGATTCTGCCCCTCTTCGGCAACATTTTTCCGATTCCTTCCAGTTAGATGGTCAAGAATGGATATCGACGACCTCGGGCGTCTTCCGCGTTCGCAGGTGCGGCCAAGCTGAAGACCGGTGACCACCGTGGAAGGCAAGGAAACGTCGAAATCGCAATCAGTAAGCCATCGGCTGGGTGATCAGTCGTCCCGATTGCTGGTGCGTGCTGCCCAATATGTGCGCATGTCTACCGAGCATCAGCGCTACTCGACGGAAAACCAATCCGAGGCAATCGGCCGTTACGCGACAGAGCGCGGGTTTGAAATCGTTCGCACTTATGTGGATGCCGGCCGTAGCGGCCTCAACATCGACGGACGGCAGGGTCTGCAAGACCTGCTCGGAGATATCGAAGGAAGAAAGGCCGATTTTTCGGTCGTTCTAGTCTACGATGTTAGCCGGTGGGGACGGTTCCCTGACTCGGATGAAGCCGCCTTCTATGAATATCGATGCCGTGCTGCGGGCGTAAACGTCATCTACTGTGCTGAACAGTTCGAGAATGACGGTAGTATCGGATCGGATGTCCAGAAAGTCGTTAAGCGACGTATGGCGGCGGAATATAGCCGCGAACTCTCGGTCAAAGTATTCGCGGGCCAAAAGCGTCTTATCGAGATGGGCTTTCGGCAGGGCGGGCCGCCCGGGTTTGGTTTGAGGCGCCAACTCGTCGATGAGCGCGGTGCTTCAAAGGGCCTCCTGGATCGCCTACAGCACAAAAGTATCCAGACTGACCGTGTGATCCTAGTTCCGGGTCCGCATGACGAAGCACAGATCGTAACCCGCATCTATCGGAACTTCGTTGAGGGGCGGCTCAAGGAATCCGAGATTGCGGACAGCTTAAACAAGCAGGGCGTCCGGACCGATCTGCGACGGCTCTGGACCCGTGGCACCGTTCATCAAGTCCTTATCAATGAGAAATACATCGGCAATAACGTCTGGAATCGCGGTTCATTCAAGCTGAAGCAACGGCGCGTTCGAAATGATCCGCAGTCTTGGATCAGAGCCGACAACGTGTTCGAGCCGATCGTGGATCGAGCTTTATATGACGCGGCACAAGCGATCATTGAAGCCCGCTCTTTCCGCATGACCGACGCCGAAATGCTGGTAGCGCTGCGTCGACTTCTCGACCGAAAAGGCGCCCTGTCTGGCTTGTTGATCGACGAGACGGACGATTGTCCATCGAGTGGCGCATTTCAGCGACGCTTTGGCAGCCTTATCCGGGCATACCAACTGGTGGGATATGCCCCCGAACGAGACTACGCATATATCGACATAAATCGAGCACTTCGAAGGCTGCATCCGAGCGTAATTTCGGAGGTCGTCGATGGACTCGAGCGTTTTGGAGGACGCGTTGTCCGGGACGAAGCAAGTCAGTTGCTGATCGTAAACCACGAATTCTCAGTTTCCGTTGTCATAGCACGCTGCCGCGAAACAGCAGCCGGGAAACTTCGGTGGCGAGTTCGCCTGGAGCGAAGCTTACTGCCCGATGTCACCATCGCAGTTCGGATGGACGGATCCAACATCGCTGCGCGCGACTATCTCATCTTACCGACATTGTGCATGGATGAGCAGGTGCTACGTCTCCAGGAATTCAACGGCATATCGCTCGATTCTTACCTCTTCGAGACTTTGGAACCTTTGTTCGAAATGGGTGAGAGAAGCTCCCTCAAGGAGGTGGCGTAATGACAGACGGAAATCCCCTTGCTGTCCAACTTATTCCGATATCGTTGATCTCGATCGTCAATCCGCGCGTGCGCAATAAGAAGAGTTTTCGGGAGCTTGTAGAAAACATAGCCGCTCTAGGTGGTGTGGACTCTAAGGATTCCCTTTTAGGAGCAAATCAGATTCAAGGCTGCTTTTGGGGAGGCCGCCTTGGGTGTGATGGACCGTTTGGTATTGAGCGACGCGGCGTGGGAGCGGATG
>NZ_VKHP01000385.1 GCF_010811875.1 Bradyrhizobium uaiense | reverse complement strand
AACCCTCCCCCGCAAGGGGGGAGGGAGCCTGAGCAGCGTGCTCACCTAAGCTGAGGGCAACGTTACAAGTCTCCACTTGCGACCCGACGCCGCGGCGCATCATGGGTTTTTAGTTGCCACGGCAACTAAGCTGTGCGAACTTGCACCCCATCGAACGGGGCGGTCAACGGCCCTGCACCATGGGAGGACGAATGCTGCGCAGCACGGCGCAACCAGCACGGATCAGTGTCGAAAGGCTTGTGACGGCCGCGGCCCCGCAGGGTACCGCCCGCGGCGCCGCCTTGCGGTCAGGTCGTGCCTTGCCCGGTCACGGCGCCGAGATTCTCGTGCAGCCGCCGCAGCAGGTCGATCAGCACCTCGCGTTCGTCCTTTTTCAGGCACGACAGCAGCCGCCGCTCGCGCTCCAGCGCGGCGACGATGACCTTGTCGTGGATGGCGCGGCCGCGTGCGGTCAGCGTGATCGAATGGGTGCGGCCGTCGTCGGGTGCGGTACGGATGGTCAGCAGGCCACGCTTCTGCAGCGCTGCGAGGTTGCGGCTGACCGGCCCCTTGTCGAAGCCGATCACCTGGCAGATCCGGGAGGCGGGAATCCCCGGCTCGATCGCCAGTTGCGAGATGATTCGCCACTCGGTGACGTTGACGCCGAAATTCTTCTGGTAAAATGCGGTGGCGCTGTTCGACAGCTTGTTGCCGATGAAGGTGATGAACGCCGGCACATAGCGATTGAGGTCCAGCAGCGGGCCATCGCTGGCGTCTGCGGGATCGGCCGGTCTGGGCCGGCGGGGCTTTCGGGGGAGGGGCTGACTGCTCATCTCTCAAATCATCGCTGCGAAACTGTTCGGGAGCAAGTGACATGCGGCCCGTATTGACAAGATCAAACCTCGGGAGGTCCCGATGACTGCAACAGGGGGGACATCCGTCCCGCATCTCGACGTCGATCCGTTCGCGCTCGAGTTCTTTGCCGATCCATTCCCGACCCATGAGCGGCTGCGCGAGGCCGGGCCGGTGGTCTATCTCGACAAGTGGAATGTCTATGGCGTGGCGCGCTACGCCGAGGTCCATGCGGTCCTGAACGATCCCGCGACCTTCTGCTCGAGCCGCGGCGTCGGCTTGAGCGACTTCTCCAAGGAGAAGCCGTGGCGGCCGCCGAGCCTGATCCTGGAGGCCGATCCGCCCGCTCATACCAGGACCCGCGCAGTGCTGAGCACGGTGCTGTCGGCGACCGTGATGAAGCAGCTTCGCCGGCAGTTCGCCGCCGCAGCGGAGGCCCGTCTCGATCTGCTGCTGGAGAAGCGCAGGTTCGACGCGATCGAGGACCTTGCCGAAGCCTATCCGTTGTCGATCTTCCCGGATGCGCTCGGCCTGAGGCCCGAGGGCCGCGAGAATTTGCTGCCCTATGCAAGTCTGGTGTTCAACGCGTTCGGCCCGCCGAACGAACTCCGCAAGGAGGCGATCGAGCGCTCGGCGCCGCATCAGGCCTACGTTGCCGAGCAGTGCCAGCGGGACAATCTCACCCCCGGTGGCATCGGCGCCTGTATCCACGCCCATGTCGATAGCGGCGCCATCACCGCGACCGAGGCGCCGCTGCTGGTGCGCTCGCTGCTGTCGGCCGGGCTCGACACCACCGTCAACGGAATCGGCGCAGCGGTCTATTGCCTCGCGCGCTTTCCCGACCAGTTCGAGAAGCTGCGCAGCGATCCGACACTGGCGCGCAATGCCTTCGAGGAAGCCGTGCGGTTCGAAAGTCCGGTCCAGACCTTCTTCCGCACCACGACCCGCGATGTCGAGCTCAGCGGCGAAAACATTCCCGAGGGCGAGAAGGTGCTGATGTTCCTGGCCGCCGCCAACCGTGATCCGCGCCGTTGGGAAAACCCCGACAGCTATGAGATCACGCGCCGCACGTCGGGGCACGTCGGTTACGGCTCGGGCATCCACATGTGCGTCGGCCAGCTCGTCGCCCGCCTCGAAGGCGAGGTGATGATGGCGGCGCTGGCGCGCCGCGTTGCCAGGATCGAAATATCAGGCGAGCCGAAGCGCCTTTTCAACAACACGCTGCGCGGGCTGAACAGCCTGCCGGTCGAGATCACGCCGGCCTGACGGGAAACTCGAGGTCGGCAACGGGTTATTTGAGGAAAGACAAGGGATGGGATCGATGAAGGGCTTCGGGGTTGGGCGATTTCGGATTGGACTTGCGCTGGCCTTGGCTTGCGTGGCGGGCAGCGCACGCGCGGAGATTTCAGACAATGTCGTGCGCATCGGCGTGCTCAACGACATTTCCGGCATCTTCCAGGACACCAACGGCATGGGCTCGGTAGAGGCCGCGCGCATGGCGGCGGAGGATTTCAACGGCGGCGGCAAGGGCATCAAGGTTGAGATTGTCTATGCCGATCATCAGAACAAGGCCGACGTGGGATCTGCGATCGCGCGCAAATGGCTCGATGTCGAAGGCGTCGACGCCATCGTCGATGTGCCGAACTCGGCCGTCGGCCTTGCCGTCAACACCGTGCTGCGCGATTCCAGGATGACGTTCCTGGCATCGTCGACCGCAAGCTCCGATCTCACCGGCAAGGCCTGCTCGCCGAACACCATTCAATGGGTCAACGACGCCTGGGCGACCGGCAACACCACGGCGGCCGCGATGATGCAGCGCGGCGGCAAGGACTGGTATTTCGTGACGGTCGACTACGCACTCGGCAAAGGCATCGAAGCCGAGGCGACCAACTACATCGAGAAGCACGGCGGCAAGGTGCTCGGATCGAGCAAGCATCCGCTCGGCACGTCGGATTTCGCGTCCTTCCTGCTGCAGGCGCAGAACTCGAAAGCAGAAGTGATCGGCCTCGCCAACGCCGGTGGCGACACCATCAACGCGGTGAAGCAGGCGGCCGAGTTCGGCATCCAGGAGGGCGGCCAGACCATGGTGGCGTTCCTGCTGTTCGTGAACGACGTCCACGGCATGGGCCTGAAGGTCGCGCAGGGCCTGCAACTGCTGGAAGCCTTCTACTGGGACATGAACGACGACACCCGCGCGTTCGCCAAGCGCTTTGCCGCGCGTCCCGGCATGAACGGCAAGATGCCGAGCGGCAACCAGGCCGGCGTCTACGCTTCGACGCTCGCCTATCTCAACGCCGTTGCTGCCACCGGCAGCGACGATGCCAAGGTCGTGGTGCCGCAGATGAAGACCTTCAAGGGCAAGGACAAGCTGTTCGGCGACACCACGATCCGCCAGGACGGCCGCGTCATCCACCCGATGTATCTGTTCGAGGTGAAGAAGCCGGAGGAGTCGAAGTACCCCTACGATTATTACAAGCTGATCGCGACCATCCCGGCCGACCAGGCGTTCCGTCCGCTGGCCGATGGCGGGTGCTCGCTGGTGAAGTGAGGTCGTTGCCGCGCCCTCCATCTCCCCGTAAAACTCCGGTCCACCCGCGTTTTTCAATTTGCCGAAGCCGGGCAAATCCGGCTTCGGGTGGGAGCGGGCGGCATGAAGGGCTCTCTCTCCATGCCGCGTCGCGGCGAAGAGAGCGCAAACCACAAGCGACGATTCCGCAGTGTTGCTGGATAGAAATAATTTTTCCGACGGGTTTCCCGACCGGATCTTGACGGCCTTCGGTCGAATCGCAATGGTTGTTGCGCATATTCAGACGGCTTTTCGATTTTGGATGACGTAGCAACTTGAATCTGGTTTGCGTCTCGCCAGCATTTCAACCTGCTCTCCAAAACTCAGTGATCAAGAGCTCACGCCAAGGGAATTGGCGAGGGCCTCCGGTCGTTTGATTCCGCTGTCGGCGGGCCATCGGCCAAAGTCGACTGCGGGCTCGAATTGCCGGACAGGCTTATTGGATTTCGTTGGAAGTATTTTCGGGGAGGGGTCTATGGGTGTGAATGTTGCCAGCGGAACCAGCGCTTCTGTGTCCGATACGCAAAGCGGCAATACAGTCCAGGACGGCGGCACGCTTTACGTGCTGAATGGCGGCACTATCAGCAGCACCCTCGATGTTGGTACCGTCGTTGTTTCCTCTGGTGGCACCGATTTCGGCGACACCGTCTCCTACGATTCGAACGGTGCGGCGCAGCTTTACGTTTTCGGCACGGCGATCAGCGCCGTCATCAATGGCGGCAACGCGATCCTCGGTTACGATCCGTACACAGGTGCAACCGGCGTCGGAACCGCGATCGACACAACGATCATTGGCGGCAGACTGTCGCTTGACTTCAGTGGTTCAATCGCGAGCAACACCACGGTCGACAGCGGCGGCAGACTGACCTTTTTCGGCGGCACGGCAATCAACACCACGGTCAGTGGCGGCGGACAGGAAATCTACGGCGGCACCGCGATCAACACAACGGTCGTGAGCGGTGGATACCAGGACATCTCAAACGACTACAACAACAACCCCGGTGTCTACGGCAGCGCGGTCGCGTCCAACACCAGTGTGACGGGAAGCGGCTCCGAGCAGATCGTAGGATTTCTCGGGGCCGGCACCGCGGTCAACACCGTCATTGCGGGTGGGATCCAGTACGTCGGCTATGCCGCCCTCGGATCCGCGGGTACTGGTGTCGTAAGCAATACCACGATTACGAGCGGTGGAATCCAGTACATTGCGCCGTACGGCTACATTGAAACCGGCACGGCCGTCAGCACGACGGTCACCGGCAGCGGCAGTATCCAATACGTCGGCAGTGGCCAATACAGCGGAAGCGCAACGGCGATCTCCACCACGCTGATCGCAGGCGGTGAACAGATCGTGTGGGGCGGCGGCCCGTATGGCCCCACCGCCAGCAGCACGGTGATCAGCTCGGGCGGTGTCGAAATCGTTTCGTCCGGCGGCACCGCCAGGACCACGGTGATCAGCGCCGGCGGCACCGAGACCGTGATGGCGGGCGGCATCGCCAGCAGCACAGTGATCAGCTCCGGTGGCACCGAAGTCGTTTCGTCCGGCGGCACCGCAAGCGGCATCACGGTCAATAGCGGCGGCACCTTGATTGTGATTGCCGGCGGCAGTGTCACGGGCTTGACCAACAACGGCGGCACGGTGATGAGCCAAAGCTCCCCGGTGACCGTAAGCAGCGGATCATCCTACATCGTCTCGAGCGGCCAAAGCGACACCGGCGACACCGTGCTCAATGGCGGTTCGATGTTCGTTGCCTCCGGCGGGTCGGCCTCCAGCACCACCGTCAGCAGCGGCGGGCTTCTGACCGTCAGCAATGGCGGCAGCGACACGGGCACGAACGTCTCGTCCGGCGGCACCGAAACGGTTGCGGGCAACGATACGAATGCCGTCGTTGCAAGCGGCGCGACGATGTATGTCAGCAGCGGCGGCAGAGCCAGCGGAACGCTTGTATCCGGGGGAACGCTCGACGTGCTGGCCGGCGGCTTTGCCACCGGGACGACGGTTTCGGCGGGCGGCACGCTCAACGTGACGGGGACCACGTCCAATACGGTCGCGGTGTTCAGCGGCGGTATCGAGAACGTCTCGTCCGGCGGCGTCATCCAGGGCACCATCAGCGGCACGGCCGGCACGGGTACGTTCGTCGCAGCCGGCGGAACGCTCAACGTGCTGGCCGGCGGTTCGGCCAGCATGATCAACGTGTCCGGCACGCTCAATGTGCGGGGCAAGATCACCAGCAATGTCAGCATTCAGAGCGGCGGCCACGAGATCGTCTCGGCAGGTGGCTCCGTCACCGGCGTCACCGGTTCGGGGACCGCAATTTCCGGGCTGGTCGACGTTCTCTCCGGCGCGTCTTTCGAATATGCGACCGTCTTCAGCGGCGGCGACCTGAACGTCTCGTCGGGCGCGACGGCTGACCATATCTCGGTC
>NZ_VKHP01000384.1 GCF_010811875.1 Bradyrhizobium uaiense | reverse complement strand
ATATCGAAACCAACCCCATGCACAGTCGCCGGCGACTGCCGGCGCCCGACACGGCGACTGTCCGACACGGCGACTTGACCCGTCGGGCAACTCAGCAGTATTTTTCCATTATTCCGAAATCGTGCGTGGGGGAAGAAGGTCAGCGCGAGGGCGAGCCTACACGACGACGGTGAGAGACGAACTCGCGGAGAGTCCCCCTCACCCGCCGCTTCGCGTCGACCTCTCCCCGCAAGCGGGGCGAGGTAAGAAGCCCTACTCCAGCTTCTCCACGTCCCGCAGCGTCGGAAACAGCTTCATCCAGAGCAGCGCCACCGCAACCGTCGCGACGCCGCCGAGCACGGCCGACGGCACGGCGCCGAGCAGCGCCGCGGTGACGCCGCTTTCGAACTGACCGAGCTGGTTCGACGCGTTGATGAACAGGAAATTCACCGCGCCGACGCGGCCGCGCATCTCGTCGGGGGTGGCAAGCTGCACCAGCGAGAAGCGGATCACGACGCTGATCGTGTCCGCGGCGCCGAGCACCGCGAGCGCCAGCGCCGACAGCCACATCCAGTGCGACAGCGCGAACACCACGGTGGCGACGCCGAACACGATCACCGCCTGGAACATCCGCATGCCGACGCGGCGATTGATGGTGTGCCGCGCCAGCACCATCGTCATCAAGAGCGCGCCGACGGCGGGCGCAGCGCGCAGGATACCGAGGCCGAGCGGACCGGTCATCAGGATGTCGCGCGCATAGATCGGCAGCAGCGCGGTGACGCCGCCGAACAGCACCGCGAACAGATCGAGCGAGATGGTGCCGAGGATCGCCGGATTGCTGCGCACGAAGGTGACGCCGGCAAACAGATCGTCCGACACCTCCCCGTTCTTCGCCGCTGCCTGCTGCAACCGGCCGATGCCGCCGGTCAGCAGCGCACCGAACAGCCAGAACACCATCATCACGGCATAGGGCGCGCTCGGCATCATCGCATAGGCGAAGCCACCGAGCGCGGGACCCGTGATGGTCGCGACCTGCGCCGCGCCGCTCGAGATCGCGGTGGCCCGCTGCAGCGAGCCTTGCGGCGCGATCAGCGGCAACAGCGCCGCGGTTGCCGGGCTTTCGAATGCACCGGCGATCCCGAGCACGAAGGTCGCAGCGAAGATCTGGATTTCGGAGATGGTGCCGGCAAAAGTGCTTCCGGCGAGAAACAATGCGGTCAGCGCTTCCGCGACCTGGCAGGCCTGCACCACGCGCTTGCGCTCGAAGCGATCGGCAGCGTGACCCGCGACGAACACCAGGAGCGCCGTCGGCAGGAACTGCACCAGTCCGACCATGCCGAGGTCGAATGCGCTGCCGGTCAGATCATAGATCTGCCAGCCGATCGCCACCGCGCCGATCTGGCTGGAGAAGCGCGACAGGCTGCGCGACGACAGAAAAAACAGGAACGGTCTGTGGCCGAGCAGATCGCGGGCGCCGGCCGATGTGACGGAGGACATGGATGATGGCGTGACCGAGCACCTGTAACTTGTCAATGGCGGGAAAGAGAACGCGCAACAGCATTGCGCTGCGCGAGGCCCCTGCCCATAATCGCGCGAGGGTTCTTGGGGGCGTGATGCTGCAGTTGCAATCGGCGTTCGGCGTGGTGGCGTTGCTCGTGATCGCCTGGGTGTTGAGCGAGAATCGCCGGAAGGTGTCGCTGCGG
Source organism: Bradyrhizobium uaiense (assembly GCF_010811875.1). Classification (GTDB taxonomy): domain Bacteria; phylum Pseudomonadota; class Alphaproteobacteria; order Rhizobiales; family Xanthobacteraceae; genus Bradyrhizobium; species Bradyrhizobium uaiense. The sequence goes on along the minus strand of NZ_VKHP01000384.1, from coordinate 4,154 downwards.
CAGGCGGCGATCGGGCTCATCGTTACGATCGTCGCCGCGCTGGTGCTGATCAAGGTGCCGCTGGTGACGCAGGCGTTCGGCGCGATCAACGATGCCGTTGGCACCATCGCCGCCGCGACGCGCGCCGGCACCGCCTTCGTGTTCGGTTACGTCGGCGGCGGCCCCGCGCCGTTCGATCCAAAGGCGCCGGGCTCGGATTTCATCCTCGCCTTCCAGGCGCTGCCGATCGTGCTGGTCATGAGCGTGCTGACGACGCTGCTGTTCTATTGGCGCGTGCTGCCGCCGGTCGTGCGCGGCATGGCCTGGATCCTGGAACGCACGCTCGGCGTCGGCGGCGCGGTCGGGCTCTCGACCGCGGCCAACATCTTCCTCGGCATGGTCGAAGCCCCGCTGTTCATCCGCCCCTATCTGGCGCAGCTCACCCGCAGCGAATTGTTTCTGGTGATGACCGGCGGCATGGCCGGGATCGCCGGCACGGTGCTGGTGCTCTATGCCACGCTGCTGGCGCCGCTGATCCCCGATGCGGCCGCGCATTTCGTCATCGCCTCGGTGCTCGGCGCGCCGGCCGCCATTCTGGTCAGCCTGATCATGGTGCCGGAGACGACGGACAAACGCACCGGCGGATCGCTCGACGATCCCGACATCCCGGTGTCGTCGACGATGGACGCGATCGTGAAGGGCACCACTGCGGGGCTCGAGCTCCTGATGAACATCATCGCGATGCTGCTGGTGCTGGTCGCGCTGGTCTATCTCGGCAACAAGATCATCGGCCTGCTGCCGGAGATCGGCGGCGCCAAGATCTCGTTGCAGCGGCTGCTTGGCTACGTGATGGCGCCGGTGTGCTGGCTGATGGGCCTGCCGTGGCCGCAGGCGATCACGGCCGGAAGCCTGATGGGCACCAAGACCGTGCTGAACGAGCTGATCGCCTATGTCGATTTGTCGAAGCTCGGCCCCGACGCGCTCGATCCGCGCTCGCGCCTGATCATGCTCTATGCGATGTGCGGCTTCGCCAACTTCGCGAGCCTCGGCATCATGATCGGCGGCCTCGGCATCATGGCGCCCGGACGGCGCGACGAGATCAACGCGCTCGGCCTGAAGTCGGTCGTATCAGGGACGCTGACGACCTGTCTGATGGGCGCGATCGTGGGGATGCTGACGTCGCCGTAGTCGCGGTAGCCCGGATGGACCGCAGCGCAATCCGGGGCGGTGCCGACGCGGTGAAGCTCCCTGTCAAGCGGATCATTGTTGGGCCGACCGACGGCGCGGACGCACGCAGCCGCGCATTGAGCCGTCGCTTGCAATAACGCGAACCGCGCGTGCAGCCTTCGGATTGCCGGCTTTAGTAGCGACAGCTTTGTACGTCATGGCCTTCCCCTTTGGGATCTTGCGCACGATGTCGCGGACCTTATCTGAAAAGGTTTTCATAGGCCGAGTGTAGCAGATTTTTCAGAGGGTTTTCGCCTTTTTACTTGCGGTTGGAACGAGCGCGTCGCGTTGGCACGGAAGATTCGACCGGACGTGCCGGTGTTAGTTTCGAAGTGCGCGCCGCCGTCTTAACATTGTGGGCAGCTATTGGCCCCTAACGTCGTTTGCCGCGCAGTGCCTGCGTGGACACAAACGGAGCATTGCGGACATCGACCGGCGGCTCCGCCGATGCGATTCGACGTGAATGACCCGAACCGAAAGTCGGCGCTGCATCTGATCGTATCTCATTCTGGAAGCTCAGTCTCACCCACTCCGGCCCCTAAGCGAGCGCGCGACCTACTCGTCCATCATCAGTGTCGGTTGGAGCCTCCGCTTCCGGACGGCAAGCCCGCCATCGCAAGGCAGCGTGCCCAATGCCGGCCGGTTTCCAGCTGCGCATTGGGTATGCGTGCAAGATATCTCTCCACTGTCAAGGTCGGCTCAAGCTGTCGCACCATGACGAGAGTTTCGCGTGCCTCATCCATTCGCCCCTGCGAGACCAGGGCGATGGTCAGGGCTCGCCAGGTCGAGAGGTGCGTGCGATTGAGCGCCAGCGATGACCGCGCCAGCCTTTCGGCACTTTCATATTGATGCGCGGAAAGCGCTGCCGTCGCGCTAAGAGACTCGAAATAGTAGCGCTGCGGATCGAGCGGAGAGAGCTCCATCGCGCGCCGAGTCGCGTCGACCGCGGCCTGCCCGTCGCCCATGAACGCGTTGACGGTGCCAAGATAAAGCCAACCAAGTGCATGGCTCGGGTTGGTTTCCACGGCCTGGTTACAACGCTTGAGCGCGGTGTCCAGGTCTTTCAACAAATGACAATAGACAAAACCTTCAGTCGCCAGCGCCAGTGCGTCCGACGGATCGCGGTCGAGAGCGGCGTGGGTGGCGCTCAAGGCTTCGGAAGCCTCACGCGTGCGGTCCTCGGACCAGCCGCGCGTTACTCGCAGGATGTACCAATTACCGAGCCACGCGCGGGGGGCCGCGATTAAGGCGTGGCGATTGATCAGCTCGTCAAGAATCCTGCGTGTCTGTAGAAACTCGTCCTTGCTTGAGCGGTGCATCAACTTGATCCCACCAAGCAGTAGCGAATAGCTCTCAAGCGTCGGCAGGGGGTGGGTCAGGATATGTTCGACTTCAGCGTCGAACACGGTGAGATGCACTGCCTGGGCGATGCGTTTGGCCAACTCGCTTTCGGGCATTAGCAGATCGCCGATTTCTCCGCTCAGGCGGTCGGTCCACAATACCTGGTTGTCGCGCGCCGAAGAGAGCTCGGCAGATACCATGAGCTTGCCTGCACCAGCAACATAGGCGCCACTAAGAACGTAGGCAGCGCCGAGATGAGCTGAGACCTCGCTGGCATCGCTGGCGCGGCCGCGAAACACCGCGGTCGACAAACGCGAAATCACCTTCAGGTTGGCAGACTTTGACAGCCGCCAAATCACGCTGTCGGCGATCAGGTTGCCAACATCGAAGAACCCGGGAGCGTCGGTCCTCGCGGAGAAGGGCACCACGGCGATACTGGGCTGCATAGCAGTCCGATAGTCGCGGCGCGCAGCGATATTTGGATGCGGACCTGCCGGACCGACCCTAAATGCCCGAACCGGCTTGTCGAAGTGCTTGAGAATGCAATCGCCGAGGTCTTCGCAGGACGCATCAACCCCGTGAGTCAACTCGTCGCGCGCCGTGGCACTGCCGATCGTCTCGCCAGGTCTTGCAAGAGTGGCCAGAGCAGTCGCAAGTTGTTCGTGCGCTGAGGCACTCGCAATCGTCTCTCCCGGCCCGGCCAATGTCGCCAGTCGGGCAGCGAGGTTCACGCCCGTCCCGTAGATATCGATACCATCGCTCCACGCCATAGCTGCGTTGACACCGGCACGAAGGTGAAAATGCTGATTTTCCGCTAGGCCGATGTTTTGCGCGGTCACTGCGCGGTGCATCTCGGCGGCGGCGTTGACTGCGTCCGGCACTGTCTCGAAACGCGCCAACAAACCGTCACCCAAGCTTTTCACAAGCGTGCCGTGATATCGCGGCAATATTTCGGAGGTAGCCACTCGGACGAAGTCTGCCCATCGACGAACGGTGAAGGCCTCGCGCTCCCGCATGAGCCGCACCGATTCAACGAGGTCGACTAAGAGCACGACCGTTTGTTGCAGGACGAGGCCTGCGCCCGCGTCCGAAAGGTTGGATCGTTCGGGACGAGTGGCCTGCTCTTCTCCCTTATCTACCGCATCGTCGATCATGTTGATCCGGCTCGCGATAACGACCGAGGCATCCTAGTGGGTGTATGAGGGCAAGCCAAGAGTTTGGAGCATGGAGGACAGGCGTCATCATGCTCTCCTAGCAGATGACGGTGTTCAGACCGATTGCTCGAACTGTTGGATTTTATACGGGACGACGAGGTCCCGACCGCATCGCGCCGCCTCGGCTGACGCTGGCCGCTTCCGGACTAACTGCTGCATTCCCGTTCAACAGCAGTTCGCGGGTCTGATCCGCGAGGATGGTGATTGTCTATCGTCGAAGTGCCCGTCGCGCATGTGGAATGCAATTGCGGCCATGAGTCCGCTTCTGATGCTGTGGACGGCTCCTCCACGGGCACGAGAGTGCCAAGGAGTGGGCGCCGATTGAGGCTCCCACGATTCGGAGGAGCAGCCTATGCAGTCAATTTCGACGATCGGTCTGGATATAGCGAAGTC
>NZ_VKHP01000383.1 GCF_010811875.1 Bradyrhizobium uaiense | reverse complement strand
CGCCGGCAGCGGGTCTGGACGGGCATCGACGCCCGCCTGGGGTGGCGGTTGGTGAGCTGCGGCCGCGCCGGGGCGCGATCCGGCATCCGGCGGATCGCCCGGGCCGATCCTGAGGTCTTCAAGCTGACGATCGGCGCCTTCCTGCTGGTGTTTCCGACGCTGCTGTTCCTGCAGCGCAAGCCGATGTCGATCGCCTTCGGCGGCAAATGGGCCGACGGTGCCATCGGATTTGCCGGCGGCATCCTCGGCGGGCTTGCCGGATTGTCCGGCCCGCTCCCGATCCTGTGGGCAAGCGTGCGCGGCTGGGGCAAGCAGCAGCGCCGCGGCGTGTTCCAGATTTTCAACTTCACCATTCTGGCGGCCGCGCTCCTGGTCCAGATCGGAAGCGGCCTGGTGAAACCCGAACTGATCTGGCTCGTGGCCTGCGCGTTTCCGGGAACGCTGCTTGGCGCCTGGCTCGGCGCCCGCCTCTATCACGCGCTCAGCGATCGCAATTTCTCCGACGTCGTGCTGGTGTTGCTGTTCCTCTCCGGCGTGGCGCTGGTGTGGAACGGGCTGGCGCCGAGATGATCAACGCCGTCGCAAGATTGGCTGAGCCGGTCATCCGACCGGCTCGAGACCAACGCGCTCCGGAGCCGCTTTCCGGGCCGGCGTCGCGAGACGCTTGCTGAATTCGCGACGTAGCAGCCACAGGCTCAGGCCGGCTTGCAGCCACGTCGACACGATCGACAGGTACCACACCTGCTCGATCCGGAAGCCGGGCCGCGTCGACAGCCAGATCACCGGCACCGCATAGGCGAAGAGGCGCACGAACGAACTCAGCAGCACCGGGCGGGTGTTGCCGAGGCCCTGGAACATGCTGTTGCAGGTAAAGACCAGTCCCTGCGCCACCAGATTCATGGAGACGAAGTGCAGGAACTGGGCGGCGACCGCCATGGTCTCGCGATCGTTCGAGAAGCCGTCGAGCAGCAGCCCCGGCTTCCACTGCGCGAGGATAGTGATGGCGATCATCACGACGGTGCCGATCGACACCGCCTTGATGAAAGTCTCCCGCACGCGCCCACCATTGCCGGCGCCGAAATTCTGGCCGGCGATCGGGCCGGCTGCGAGCGCGACCGCCAATGCCGGCATCTGGATCAGGCCGAGCACGCGCGTCCCGATGCCGAACCCGGCCTGGGCCGCCGGGCCGAAATCGCGCAGCACGTAATAGATCACGCCCATCCAGGCAAAGATCAGCGCGAACTCGCCGCCGGCCGGCAAGCCGACATTGAAGATGCGCGTCCACTGGCGGAGTTGCGGGCGCCACTGCGCGGGATCGAACCCGACATAGCGCTCCAGCTTGCGGAAATACGCGAACAACATCAGCACGCCGATGAGGACGGCGATCGAACTTGCGAGACCCGCTCCGGCAACGCCGAACGCGTGGCCGGTGCCCCAGCCCGCAATCAGCACCGGCGCCAGTACGATGTTGATGATGACCGCGACCGCCTGCACCAGCATGCTGGGCCGCACGATGCCGGTCGCCCGCAGCGCGGACGCCATCACCTGAATGAGGAATTGCAGCGCCAGCGCCGGCATGAACCACAACAGGTAGGTGGTACCCGCCTCGATGGTGGCCTGGTCGGCCGCGACCGAGCGCATGTAAGGGCGCGACAGCACGGCCCCTGCACCCAGCGTCAACAGCCCGCACAGCACCGACAGCACGATCGACTGGTTGAACACGAGGTTGGCGTCGGTGCGATCGGTGCGTCCCACCGCGTGCGCGATCAGCGCGACGGTGCCGACACCCAGCACCTGCATCAGCGCATTGACCAGGAAACCGGCGTTGCCGGCCGCAGCCACCCCGGCGACGGCAGCCTCGCCGAGACCGGCGACAAAATACAGGTCGACCAGTTGGCAGATCATGATCGTGACCATGCCGACCACGATCGGGGGTGCCATCGTCAATATGTGGCTCACGATGGAGCCGCGCGTAAGGTCTTTCATTTCAATTCCATTCTCGAAATCGATCGTCGTATCCATTCCGGCGCGTGGCTGGCGGGACATCGCCCGTCAGCCACGCGCCATCGCTTACTCCGCAGCGGCCTGACCGAACTCGGTGGCCTGACGCTCGAACAGGCCGCGGTAGATACCGCCCGCCCGTGCGGCAAGCACGTCGTGCGTGCCCTGCTCGACGATCTCGCCGCGATCGAACACCAGGATGCGATCCATGCTGCGCACGGTCGACAGCCGGTGCGCGATCACGATCGAGGTCCGGCCCTTCATCAGCCGCTCCATCGCCTGCTGGATCAGCGCCTCGGATTCCGAATCGAGGCTCGAGGTCGCCTCGTCCAGGATCAGGATCGGCGCATCGGCCAGGAAGGCGCGCGCCAGCGCCACGCGCTGCCGCTCGCCGCCAGACAGCTTGACGCCGCGCTCGCCCACCAGCGTGCCATAGTCCTTCGGCAGCCGCATGATGAAGTCGTGCGCATTGGCCAGCCGCGCCGCCTGCTCGATCGCCTCCATGCTGGCGCCGGGCCGGCCGTAGGCGATGTTCTCCGCCAGCGAGCGGTGGAACAGGATCGGCTCCTGCTGCACGATCGCGATCTGGCTGCGCAGCGATTGCTGCGTCGCCTTGGCGATATCCTGACCGTCGATCAGGATCTTGCCACCGGTGACGTCGTAGAGCCGCTGCGCCAGCTTGACGAAAGTCGTCTTGCCGGAGCCGGACCGCCCGACCAGGCCGACGCGCTCGCCCGCATCGATGTCGACCGACAGCCCGTCATAAAGCGGCAGGCGATGGCCGCCATAGTGGAACGTGACGTCGTCGAACACGATGCGGCCGCCCTGGATGTCGATCGCTCTCGCGTCGACGGCATCGACGATGCCGAGCGGCTCACCATGGATCTGCACCAGCTCCTCCATGTCGTTCACCGAACGCTGCAGGTTGTTGATGTGCATGCCGACATCCCGCAAGTAAGCGTGGATGATGTAGTAGCTGGTCAGCACATAGGTGACGTCGCCCGGCGTGGCGTGGCCCTGCGCCCATAACAGGATGGCGCCGCCGATCACCGATGCGCGGAAGCACAGCAGCACCACCAGCTGCGCCGTCGAGGTGTGGTTGTAGCGGAACCAGGTCCGCCGCACCCGCCGGCGCCAACGGCTGATGACGCCGTCGAGCCGCATATCCTCGCGCGCCTCGGCGCCGAACGACTTCACCACCGCGTTGCAGGTCAAGGCATCGGCCAGCGTGCCGCCGACCTTGGTGTCCCACGCATTGGAGACGCGCGCGGCGGGCGCGACGTATCGCACCTGGAACACCATGGTCATCGCGACATAGATCACCGAGCCGATGGCGATCACCGCGCCGAGTTGCGGCCAGTGCACGCCGAGCAGGATCATCGAGCCGACCAGCACGACGACCGACGGCAGCAGCGCCATCAGGATGGTGTCGTTCAGCAGGTCGAGCGCCCACATGCCGCGCGTGATCTTGCGCACGGTGGAGCCCGCGAACGAATTGGCGTGCCAATCGGTCGAGAAGCGCTGCACCCGCATGAAGGCCTGCTGCCCGACGTCGGACATCGTCTTCAGCGTGAACGGCACGATGGTCTGGATACCGACCAGCCGCAGCATCAGCGACAGCGCGCCGAGCCCGACGATGGCGCCGAACGCCAGCATCGCTGCATGGCGCGCGGCGGCATCCGTCGCGCCGGCGGTCAGCGCGTCGACGAGATGGCCGGAAAACACCGGCATGAACAGGTCGGCCGCGGTTGCGCCGAGGAATCCCGCGGTCACGGCGGAGGCGCGGAACGGCTGCTCCAGCCAATGGCGGAACACGAATGGCAGCACGATCCGGATCGCGGCCGGCCGCTTGGTCGTTTGAGTGGTCATGGCACATTCCGGTCACGCTTTTGCAGCGCGTGCCGGCTCCATCTGAGGCGACGTGTGGACGGAATCCGACCACGAGCGCCGCTGGAAATTGTCGATAACGTGTTGGGAAGTTTGGATGATCGGGGCAGAGACCCGATCAGCGCTGGGACCTAGTGCGCGAGAGCGCCCAGCACCATCGAACGCGGGCGCACGGTCTGCGAAACAAACGACATCATGTGCATCTCCCCGGTTCGTGAAACGATGCGCTGCTTATAAATGCATCACGCGCGATTGGCAAGATGACATCCGCGTGAGTGCGTCAATGTGTCGATCATGCAACGCTGTTCACGCAACCGGGCGTACACCGCGCGCGAAGGCGATGCGCTCAATGCGCGTCGCCGCCTGCGGTCATCGATGGCGGCTTGTTGACGAACAGCACGAGGAGGCTGAGCGCGACGTAGAACAGCGACAGCATCACGAAGGCATCGCCATAGCCCATCACCGCGGCCTGGCGGTGCACGATCTGCGAGAGCTGCTTCATCGCCATGATGGCGGAATCGCCCATGCCCTGCATGCGCTGGGTCAGCATGTTGAGGGTCTCGACCGCTGTCGTGTTGCCCCAGGTCACGCGGTCCTGCAGCCGCGAGATGTGCAGGTCGGTGCGGTCGTTGAGCACCTCGTTGATCACGGCGAGCCCGACCGCGCCGCCGAGATTGCGCATCAGGTTGAACAGGCCGGAGGCGTTCTTGACGCGATCCGGCGGCAGCGTCGCCAGCGCGATGTTGTTGGTCGGCACCATCGCGCACATCATGCCGATGCCGCGCAGGATCTGCGGCAGCAGCAGCTCGTAGAAATCATAGTCGCGGGTGATCCAGGTCATCTGCCAGGAGCCGAGCGCGAAGGTGACGAGGCCGAAGGCGATGATGTAGCGCAAATCGACCTTCTGCATCAGCCGGCCGACGACCGGCGCCATGAAGAACATGGTGACGCCGGAGACGAACATGGTCTCGCCGATCATCAGCGCGCTGTAGCCGCGGATCTCGGCGAGATAGCGCGGATAGACGTAAGTCAGGCCGTAGAGCCCGATGCCGATGCAGAATTGCAGCACGCATCCGACCGCGAAGTTGCGGTTGTTGAAGGCGTAGAGATCGACGATCGGCTCTTCCGCGGTCAGCACCCGCCAGAAGAAGGCGACCGCCGAGACGAAGCCGATCGCGGCGCAGACCGCGACCGAGGTGTCCTGCAGCCATTCATATTGCGGGCCTTCTTCCAGGACATATTCGAGTGAGCCGAGGAAGCCGCCCATGAAGATCAGGCCCCACCAGTCGAAGCGCTCGAGCAGCGCGAAGTTCGGCTGGTCGAAATCGACCAGTATCAGCACGCCGATGGTGATGATGATGCCGGGCACGATGTTGATGAAGAACAGCCAGTGCCACGACATCAGATCGGTGATGTAGCCGCCGACCGTGGGCCCAACCGTCGGCGCCAGCGTCGCGACGAGGCCGATGATCGGCGCCACGATGTAGAACTTGGAGCGCGGGAAAATCGTGTAGGCCGAGGCGAACACGGTCGGGATCATGCCGGCGCCGAGGAAACCCTGCAGCGCGCGCCACAGGATCATCTGCTCGATCGAAGAGGCGAACCCGCACAGCAGGCTCGACACCGTGAAGCCGAACGCCGAGATCGCAAACAGCAGCCTTGTGCCGAGCGCGCGCGACAGGAATCCGGACAGCGGGATCGCGATCACCTCGGCGATCAGATAGGCGGTCTGCACCCACGACACCTCGGTCGACGATGCCGACAGGCCGGCCTGGATCTCAGACAGCGAGGCCGAGACGATCTGGATGTCCAGGATCGACATGAACATGCCGAACACCATGATGATGAAGGCAACGACCCGCTTGGGCTGGAGTCGCTCGGAGGCCGGAGCGCCGGTCATCATCGAGGGCGAAGCAGTGGTCGCGTCTGCCATGGGCTCACCTGAAGCGATCCGCGAACTCCGGTCCACCTCTCCCGCTTGCGGGGGAGGTCGACGCACGAAGTGCGGCGGGT
>NZ_VKHP01000382.1 GCF_010811875.1 Bradyrhizobium uaiense | reverse complement strand
GGCCGGCTCGCGCAAGTCGCGACGCCCGCCGATATCTATGCCCAGCCCGCCTCGGTCGCGATCGCGCGATTGTTCGGCGATCCGACCATCAACCTCGCCGAGGTATCTCCAGTTGTAGAGCACGGCAGCCGTCCCGCGCCGCAGCAGGTTCGGCAGCTCGAGCCGCATCTCGTAGCGCAGCTTGGCGTCGACGTTGCGCAAGGGATCATCGAGCAGCAGCACGTCCGGGTTACCGATCAGCGCCCGCGCCAGCGCGGTCCGCTGCTTCTGCCCGTTCGACAATTCGCGCGGCGCATGGCCGAGCACATGCTCGATCTTGAGCAGCTTGCTGATCGCAGCAACGCGGCCCGCAACATCGCTGCCGCTGGCACGCAGGCCGCTTGCGATGTTGTCGCGGGCGGTCATGTGCGGGAACAGGGCGAAATTCTGGAACGCCATGCCGATCCCGCGCCGCTCCGGCGGCGCACCGACGATCGAGCGACCGCCGACCAGGATATCGCCGTCGTCAGGCTCGAACATGCCCGCGATCATGCGCAGCAGCACAGTCTTCCCGCTGCCGGACGGTCCGAACACCGCGACGATCTCAGCGGGCTCGACGGCCAGCGACAGTTCATCGGCGGGCCGTGCCGTACCGAATGCCTTGCTCACCGAATTGATTTCGAGACGCGCCATCGGATCAGCCTTTCACAGCACCGAGCGAGAGACCCTCGACCAGATAGCGCTGCGCATAGAGCGCAAGCAACAGCGTCGGCGTCACTGACAGCACGATCGCCGCCGCGATCTGGCCGTACTGGATTCCCGACGCGGTGACGAAAGCGAGCGCGCCGACCGTCACCGGCTGCTTGTCCGCGGAGGCCAGGATCAATGCGAAGACGAAATTGTTCCAACAGAAGATGAACGACAGCAACCCCGCCGCAGCGATCCCCGGCCCTGCCAGCGGCACAGCGATCCTGGTGAAGGCCTCGCGCCAGGAATGCCCTGCCAGCCGGTAGGCATGTTCGATATCAGGACTGATGTCCTCGAAATAGCCGCGCACGATCCACAGGATCAGCGGCAGCGCGATCAGCTGATAGACCCAGACGATACCGAAGTAGGTATCGTTGAGGCCGAGCTCCTGATAATACAGCGACAGCGGCAGCAGCACGAGCAGCGGCGGCGCGAAGCGGAACGACAGCAGCGTGAAGGCGATGGTCTCGCCGAGGCGGAATTTGAAGCGCGCAAAGGCGTAGGCTGCCGGCACGCCGAGCAGCAGCGCCAGCAACACCGCCGCGCTCGACAGCACGACGCTGTTGAACAGGTTGCGCATGAAGGAAATCTGCAGATTGCCGGCCGCGGTTCGCAGCTGGCCGGAAATCAGCGCCTCGTAGTTCGCAAGCGTCGGCTCGAACAGGATCCGCGGCGGAATCCTCAAGATCTGATCGTTGTTCTGGAACGACATCAGGAAGATCCAGACGATCGGGAACATGAAGAAGATCAGGATCAGCGTAAGCGCTATTCCGCGGAAGATGCGACCGGCAAGGCTGGAATGTTCCATTGCGCCTCTCCCCGTCAGGCGTGGCCGTGCGCGCGCGCACGCAACCGCAGCCAGTTCTTGATGAAGATGTTCGACAGGATGTTGGTGATCAGCCAGAGGATCATCAGCAGCGCCGCCGACCGGCCAACATTGGTGTACTGGAAAAATTCCAGATAGGCCTGCACCTGGAACACCATCAGCCGGTCGCCCGGACCGCCCTGCGTCATCGCATAGATGATGTCGAACTGCTGGATCGAATCGAGCAGACGGAACAGCGACGCCGTGATGATGTAGGGCGCAAGCATCGGCAGGGTGATGCGGAAGAAGACGAAGCTCGCCGGCACGCCGTCGAGGGCTGCGGCCTCGAACGGCTGCCGCGGCAGCGAGCGCAGGCCCGCCAGCAGCAGGATCATGATGAAGGGCGTATAGACCCAGACGTCGACCAGCACGACCGTGAACAGCGCGCTCGACGGATCGGACGCCCATTTGAAATCGGTGACGCCGAACAGACTGATCACGTAGGACAGAATGCCGAAGCTCGGATTTGTCATCAGCTTCCACATCAGCGCGGCGATCGCCGGCGCCGTCATCAGCGGCAGCAGAAGCATGATCGACACTGCATTGTGGAAGCGGGTCGGCCGGCGCAGCAGCAGCGCGATGCCGAGACCCAGCAGCAGCTCGAGCACGACCGTCAGGACGGTGTATGTGATCGAGACGCGGAACGTGTTCCAGAACGCAGGATCGGACAGGAAGTCGATATAGTTTCCGGCGCCGATGAAGCCGCGCAGATAAGGCAGGTTCAGCCGGTAGCGCTGCAGCGAGTAGACCGCCGCGGTCACGAACGGAACCAGGATCGCCACGCAGACGAGCAACGCCGGCAGGCTCAACAGATAAGGCAAGAGGCGCACGCGCGGCCTTGGTTTGGCCGGCGCTGCCTGCGCGTTCGTCGGGAGAGTTTGGGCCATGCTCATGATGATAAGAGATCGCGTTCAGCTGGCAAACGCCGCCGGCTCGGATGGGACAAGGGTCCGAGCCGGCGGATGGACGCGGTGCGGGGGATCATGCACCGCGGGTTCGATATGTCAGCCGAGACCGGCCTGCTTGAGCTGGCGGTTGATGCTGTCGGCGAGCTTGTCGAGCCCCTCGTCGACACTGACCTCCTTCGCTACCATCTTCTGCAACGAGGCGGCCCATTCGGTCGTCAGGTCGAAGAACAGCGGCTGCGCCGTGAAGTAGATCTTGGCGCCGGGCGACGACATGTCGTGCTGATCGAGATAGCCGGGATAGGACTTTGCGATGCGGTCGCGGAATTCGCTGTCCTTCCACACCGAGGCGCGCACCGGATTGACGAAGTCCATCTTGCGCGCGCCGAACAGATCGTGCTCGACAGAGGCCGCCCACTGCATGAACAGCCACGCCGCATCCTTCTGCTTGGAGAAGCTCGACATCGCGAGCGACCAGATCCAGACGTTCGGGGTCGGCGCCTTGGCAGCCGGATTGGCGGCGAACGGCGCGTAGCCGAGATGCCCCTTCTCCTTGTTGTCGCCGCCGTTCATGAAGTAGCCGAGGATGTCGGCGTCGAAGATCATGCCCGAGGCGCCGGCGCCGAGATCGGTGCCGACCTGGTACCAGGTATAGGTCGACCAGTTCTTCGGCCCCGAGGTCTGGATCATCTTGACCCATTTGTCGTGGAAATCCTTCGAGGCCTTGGTGTTCATCGCGGCCTTCAGCTTGCCGCCCTCCATCACGAAGTCCTTCTGGCCGAAGTTGGAATAGGCCGACAGGAAGCCGGGATGGATGGTCGCCCAGGAGCGCGAGCCGCGCACGCCGACGCCGTAGGGCCCGCCGGCGTCCTTGGTGATCTTGGCCGCGACCTCCAGCATCTCGTCGAGGTTCTTCGGCGGCTTGACGCCGACCTTGTCGAAGACGTTGCGGTTGTAGGTGATGTTGTTGAGCTCGTAGCCCCAGGGGATGCACCACTGCTTGGCCTTGCCCGAGCCGAGCTCGGAACCGGCGACGCCGTCCCATGCCGTGGAGGCGCGCAGGCCCGGCAGCACGTCGTCCCAGGCGAAGGCCGGGTTGGTCTTGGCGGGATCCTTGATGTAGGTGTTGAGGTCCTCGATCCAGCCCGCCGGACCGTAGGTCCAGGTCATGTAGGCGCCAGTCATGAAGGCATCGTACTGGTCGGATTTCGACGACAGCGCCGCCGTCACCTTGTCGAAATAGACGTCCTCCGGGAAGATGTCGTAGGTGACGTTCATGCCGGTCAGCGCTTTGAACGCCTCGATGTCGCCGATCATCGCGTCGACGTAGGGGTGCTTGTTCAGCAGCAGCTTGACGCTCTTGCCGCTCTGGGCCTTCCAGTTGAAGTCCGCGGCCATCGCCTTCGACATCGAGGAAGCGAAGCCGGCGTTTGCGGCGATGCCCGCGATGCCGAGCTTGGCGGCGCCGTCGAGGAGATCGCGGCGGCTGATGCGTTTGGCAGCGTAGGAGTCGAACAGATTCTTCTCGCGATCGAACATGTATTTCCTCTCCTTGTTGACGCTTGTTTTATGTGTCCTTCCGGGTCTTGCTTCTTGTCTTGCCGGATGTGGTCTCCGGCTTGTCTGTTGCGAGCGCCTTTGCGGTCGCTTCGTCGATGATGAGGCCGTGCAGAACGCCGCTGCGCAGCACGCCGCGCAACGCGGTCACCTTGGCCGGCCCGCCGGCGATGGCGACGATCCGATGCTTCCTGAGATCGGGCATGCTCATCGAGGTGGCGCGCGCCGACAGATCGGTGTCCAGCACCGTTCCATCGGCGCTGAAGAAATGTCCGAGCAGGTCGGCGCAGGCGCCGACGCGCTTCAATTCGGCGACTTCGTCCGGCTTGATCATGCCGCTCGACACCAGGAAGCCGTCGCGGCTGACCTGGCCGATGCCCACGAACAGCAGCGAGGCCTTGCGCGCCAGCGCGAACACGTCGGCGATGCCGAATTGCTGCATCAGCACGGCGCGGTCGGCGACCGAATTGGCAAACACCGGCACCGGCAGCAGATAGGCTTCCGCGCCGGTGCGTTCGGCGAGGCGGTGAATCACGTCGAACGGATTGGCGGCGAATTTCCGCGTCAGTCCGCCGAGCAGCGACACGAACTGCGCGTCGCGCGCCGGCGTCTGCGGCATCTGCTCGACAACGGCGGCGAGCGTACGGCCATGACCGACACCGATCACCTTGTCCTGGCCACGTTCCAGAATCTGGCGCAGGAAGCTCGCGCCTTCCAGCGCCAGCGCCTTCAGCGGCAGATCGCCCTCGCCGAGATCAGGCGCGACGCGGCAGAACGAAAGGCCGAAGCGCTGCGCGAGATCGTTCTCCAGCGCGACGCATTCGGCGACCGGTCCCTCGACGAAGACGCGGATCATGCCCTCGCGGCTGGCGCGCGCGATCAGGCGGTGCGCCTTGGTGCTCTGGATGTTGAGGCGGTCGGCGACCTCCGACTGGGTCAGCCCCGCCGCGAAATACAGCCACGCCGCGCGCGTCGCGAGCGACGCCTCGCCGTCGATCACCGGCAGCCTGTCGGGTGGAGTAGCCATGTCCGGAAAAGTCCGCTTGCAATTTTCTTCACGCCTTGCAAAAAATTGCAGAGGCCGAACGGGGCGTCAATCCCCCAAACGTGCTGCAGCGCAACCAACGTCACGCGCGCGCACCAGAGAGCGGTGAAGTCGGATGGGAGGTTTGTATCTCGGCATCGATGTCGGAACCGGCGGCGTCCGCGCCTGCGCGATCGATCCGCAGGCCGGCATCCGCGGCTTCGCGTCGG
The DNA here is from genome assembly GCF_010811875.1 of Bradyrhizobium uaiense. Lineage (GTDB taxonomy): Bacteria > Pseudomonadota > Alphaproteobacteria > Rhizobiales > Xanthobacteraceae > Bradyrhizobium > Bradyrhizobium uaiense. The sequence continues at coordinate 615 of NZ_VKHP01000382.1, read as the reverse complement.
TCGCCCTGCCCGCACCGCGCATCGACGGCAACGCCATCGACCAGACGCCGGAGCTGTGGTGGCAGGCTGCGCTGGCTGCCATCCGCAAACTCGGCGAGACCGTCGCTCTCTGCGACATCACGCGCATCGTCGTCGACGGCACGTCAGGCACGCTGCTGCTGGTCGATGCGGTCGGCCGCCCTTGCTCGCCGGGGCTGATGTACAACGACGCACGCGCCACCCATCAGGCGACGCGCGTGGCGTCGGTCGCACCGCTGGAAAGCGGCGCGCATGGCGCGAGCAGCGCGCTCGCCAAGCTGCTCTATCTGCTGGATCACGGCTACATCGGCGATGCGCGCCACGCCGTGCACCAGGCAGACTGGATCGCCGGCCGGCTGGCGAATCATCATGGCATCAGCGACGAGAACAACGCGCTGAAGCTAGGTTACGACCCGGTCGCGCGCGCCTGGCCGCCCTGGCTCGATCAGCTCGGCGTGCGCGACGACCTGCTTCCCGAGGTGCTGGAGCCGGGAACGCCGTTCGCCGAAATGGATCCGCAGATCGCGCGCTCGCTTGGGCTGCCCGCGTTGCGATGAAGGCCGCAACGCCGTCGGTCGTGCCGGCTGCGACCTGCGC
>NZ_VKHP01000381.1 GCF_010811875.1 Bradyrhizobium uaiense | reverse complement strand
CCAGTTGACAGTCGCGTCACCACAAAGCCATGGCCGCCAAAGGTGACTTGCGTGCGCAAGTCAAAAGCGTCGGCTGGAAGCGTGGTGTTGTAGCCGCGCTCAGTTTCGAGCGGGATGCGTTCGCCGAGGGTTCTCGCAAGATGATGGGAGAACGCGCCGGCGCAAATCACAACTTGAGCAGCGGTCCAGCATTGGCTGCCGGCGGTCATGATCTCGACGCCGGCGGAAACCGGGCGGAGCGCCGCCGCCTGGGCGGTTTCGATCTTCCCGCCCCTCGCACGGAAACAATCAGCCAGTGCAAGAGTGTAAAGTTTCGGATCGGCGATGGAGTACCAACCTGGTGTGAACGTCCCATGAAGGAAGCGCGACGCTATGCCCGGTTGGATGCTTGCCATCTCCGCGGCATCCACGTGGCAAAACTCAATGCCGTGACGCGATCGGGCATCCCAGCCTGGCAGCGAAGCCTCGAACTCCGCTGCGCTTTCATATACTTGCAGGTTGCCGTCCTTGCGCAGCATCGCGAGCGTGCCAGTATCAGCCAGGAAGGGTTCCAGGTCAGCCCGGGACAAGTCCATTAAGGCGGCTTGCGCCGCGGTTGAACGTGCGACGCAGGACGGCGCACACGCCTTCCAGAAGCGGTATATCCAAGGCGTGACTTGGAAGGCATAGGCCGGAGGAATTGTCAACGGACCGAGCGGGTCGAGTAGCCAACGCGGCGCCTTCTTGAGGATACCAGGTGAGGCGAGCGGCAGGATCTCCGTGAACGCGAAGGCTCCAGCATTGCCAGCCGACGCCCCTGCCGCGGGACCGTCCCGGTCGATGACCACGACGTTCGAACCTCGCACCTGCATAACGATGGCCACGGAGAGTCCGATCACCCCCGCACCAATAACGATGACGTCTGGTTTGACTTTCACGCTGCCGTACAGGTTTCTTAGATGAAGAGCACCTTCGTCTCAGACCTTGTAGGTCTGCACCGCGCCCGGCAGCTGGCTCCAGTCCGCGTACCAGTGATCGAAGATCTGTAGCTGCCTCTCAACGTAGCCGCGCTGACTGTCGGAGAGCGTGTCAGTCTCGTTGAAATGCAGTTCATACTGCTTGCTACCCTTCAGGACCATCATGTACTTGTAGAAGAGCACGAGATCCGGCCCCTCGTCGAAGGACGAAAGTACGATCATTGCCCGTTCCAACTCTTGCGCGCGCTGGCCCGCGTCGACATCGCCGGTCGCTGCGGCCTGGGCGAGCTTGCAGAGATGGATCACTTCTTTTGGCAGGACATTGCCAATGCCGGTGATAGCGCCCGTCGCACCGCAATTCACAAATCCGTGGTAGACAGCCGTGTCGACGCCGACCAGCAGCGAGACGTCATCATTGCGGCTGGTGATGTTCTCGGCCGCATAGCGCATGTCGGCCGGACCACCGAACTCCTTGAAGCCGACCAGGTTGGGGTGCTCCGCGCGGAGCGCGAAGAACAGATCGGCGCGGGTCGCAAAGCCGTAGTACGGGCTGTTGTAAATGACAGCCGGCAACCGCGGCGCCGCTGATAGGATTGCCTTGAAGTGCGCCTTCTGCGCGACCAGGGATGGCCCACGAGACAGCACGCGGGGGATGACCATCAGTCCCTTTGCGCCGACCTCCTGCGCGTGCGCCGCGTGCTCGACGGCGCTGGCGGTATTGATCGCCCCTGTGCCGACGATGACGGGCACGCCAACCTTCACCAGCTGCTCAACACCTTGCCTGCGCTGCGCGTCGGTCAGAAGCGGCCAGTCGCCCATTGTGCCGCAATAGACGACGGCCGACATACCGGCGTCGACCAGTTCCCGCGCTTTGCGAACAAGCGCGTCGAAATCGGGCGTTCGGTCTTTCTTGCACGGCGTCATGAGCGCGGGAATGGCGCCTGTAAAAATGTCGACTTTCATCTGAAACTCCTATGACAATGGCGTTGCGCCTAGGCGCCCCATACCTCACGACATACGCGCAGCCAGTTGCCGCCGAGGATTTTCTTCACGTCCTCGGCGTCGTAGCCGCGCTTCAGGAGAGCCTCTGTGAGGTTCATCATTTCGGCTGGCGTATCCATCCCTTGCGGATAGTAATGTGGGGGCTTCGGGTAGTTGTCCGGATCCCACCAGCCGGCATTGACCGCGTCTTGCCAGTTGCGGCCCGCGACCTCGTCGCTGGCGAACGGCGGCAGAGTCCAGGTGAAATCGAGCCCTAGGCCCACGTGATCTACGCCGATCAACTTCACGAAATAGTCGATATGGGAAATGAAGTTGTCGATCGTCGGCCGGCACCCGCGCACAGTAAAGAAGGGCACCAGCGTGGCGCCAACGAGCCCTCCCGTCTTCGCTACGGCCTTAGCTTGATCCTCCGAGATATTTCGACGCGTATCCAGGATTGCTTTTGCGTTTGAATGCGAGAAGACGACGGGGCGCTTCGAAACTTCCATGGCCTCCATGCTGGTCCGGTGCCCGGTGTGAGACACATCGACGATGATGCGGTTCTCGTTGAGACGCTCGATGAGACGCTCGCCGAAGCGGCTGAGCCCTGCATCCGTCCGCTCCTCGCAACCGTCGCCGACGTAGTTTTTCCCGTTGTAGGAGAGCTGGATCAGCCGTACGCCGAGAGTCCGGTAGGCCTCGACGAGATTGAGATCCTGCTCGATCGGTCCCGTGCCCTGGAAATGAAACAGAATGCCGAGCTTGCCTGCTGCCTTCGCACGCTCGATGTCGGCGGCAGTGCGCACGTGAACCAAGTCCGGCCGCCGATCGAGGAGGCGCAGCCAGGCGCTGATCTTCGTCAGCGCCTGCGCTGGACCTTCGAGTGCGGCCACGGTCGGGGCGACGCAGGTGACGCCGCCCTTTGCGTACAGATCCAGATATTCGTAACGCTCAATTAGGGGTGAAACGGCATCGATGATGACGGCATCCTTATGGATGGTCGCGGCACTGTTCATTCTGCATCCTCTCGAAATGGCGGGCTCCCGCCCCATATCTACACAGGTTCGCATTCTCGACACCGAATTGCTCCACTGCAGCATTGGAAGCGCGACCTCAGCGGCTTTCCTTCCTGCACCACGCGTGTGCAGCCTTCCGCCAACGCGTCGATGCTGGAAAGGGCCTTGTGCTCCCCAATCGCACCCGAATGATTGCAGGATGTTCTGCTGCTTGGCGGCGATTTCGCGGATAGTTCGCAGTTTTTCTGCGAAGATGATCTGCTGGCCGCACGGCGTAGGTCTGTTAGTGCAATCGGCGACTACTTCGTTTGACTCCAAATAGCGCGCACGTTGTGAGTTCCGGACTTCGAAACCAATTAGCCAGATGAGCCGATCGTCGTCGACCAACGACGCAAGTCGACTACTGGTTAGCTCAAGGTTCGACCAATGCGCGTCGGCGCCGCGCTCACCAACACAGCACGTGGGCTGGGATAGTATGAGCGTAAGCATCCGGTGTAGCTTTCAATTACCCACAAATTCTTCTCGGACCATGGCGCCCAGCGCGATGTCGGTGAGCCGTGACAGCCCGCGCCACATGACATCCCGAACGCAAATTGCATAAGCTGCACTATGCGCACGACATCGGTATGCCCACCGGGCGGTCGCATCCCGCCATTCGCCTTTAGGATGTTCACGCGGCGCACCGGCGGCGGCATGTAGCTGCCCGAGGACAATCGATGATGCCAGGATCAGGAGCGGTGTTGGTCCTGGGAAGAGCCATGGCCGGAGGCGTGAAGTCCGCCCCATGACGGCATCCGGCTGATAGGCGGTGTGACTCTGGATCAGGTTCTTGCATGGAACGGGAGGACCTGTCGCTCCGGTACCAAGGAAGACGACCGAGCGGGCGCCCCCCGTGAGATCGCGAGTACCGATACGGAGCACAGGGGCAGAACGGCTCGTAGTAGGGACGAAGGCGCTATAATCGCGCTGGACCGAAGGGGCCGTGCCTTGGCGGGCAGCCAACCTTCAGGTGAACGATCATCGCTTGGTCGTCGGATTGTTGGGCGCGAACGCTGGCGAGTTCGGCGCGCGTCGTAAGCAACACCGAATGCACCGCCTCAATATCTTCCGGCAGCGTCTCGAGACTGTTACCCATGCCCTGATGGAATCACACAAGCCGCGATTTGGCTCGGGTTTTGTGGCGCGGCGGTGCAACCACCGAGCTTCTGGTCGCACTACCGGTCAATGCCGTGGCCGCCTTGCCGCGGCACCGGGAGATGGTGGAGCGGATACGCGCGCTCGCAGGGTCTGGGTGACGATGAGATCGCGGGCACTCTGATGCAAGAAGGGTATCACTCGCCATAGGAGGCAGACAAAGTTCTACCGATCACGGTCCAGCGCATTCGTCTTAAACGCCGCCTCAAGGTGCGACCCTCGGCAAACACGGTGGCCGGCAGTCAAAGGCCGTTTGCCAGTAACCCAGTTGGCACGCCGTCTCGGGATTCCGGCCGAGTGGATCTATGGTCAGCTCAAATGAGGGAAGCATCCTGACCGTCCGAGAGCCATCTGGGCCGCTTTCTCTTCCCGAACAACACAATTGCCTGCAAGCGATTTGTAGCTCGAGAAATCACCGCGTTGCGAAGATCAATCTAAGGATCATCATGAAGAGTCGTTCGTGAAGAATGCAAATTGGCCTGAGAGATAGGCGGATGTTGTCTCGATAAAGTATTCGATTTTGCAGGAAGGGCGGGTGTTTGGGGCGCGCTTTCTTGCGTTTTGGGATGTTGCTTTCGATCGATTTGTGATTCCCTGACGGCGTATCGTCGACATTGAGGGATGCGATGAGCAAACCGCGGGATGATCGCCAGAAGGACCTGCTGCTTCCTGCGCTCGATCAAATTATCGACATGGGTCACCCGCTGGTGCGGTTGGCTGCGCTGATTGACTGGTAGTTTCTGGATGAGCGCTTTGGTTCGGTCTGCCAAACCGGTCCGGGACAGCCTGGCTTGCCGACGCGGCTTGTCGCCGACCTGTTCATTCTGAAGCACATGCACAATCTGTCGGATGAGGCGCTATGTGAATCCCTATTACCGTGTGCCATGAACATCGGCGGCGACGCCGGTAATGCTGTGTTGAAGATGGGGGCGAGGCCTCCCGGAGCCGGCCTGCAGGGGCAGGCTTCAAACCATCTCATACTGCTGCCTTCAAAAGGCGCGGTGGTGAGCGATGAGGAAAAGGCGGTGAGTGAAACCGTCAGGTAAGTGACAAGAACATGAGTGCAAGCGAACCGCCGATGACGTATCGAAATGGGTTCAAGACGCTGTCAAAACGGGCGTGGGGTAGTAACGCGCGGAGGAGTGTGGGCGTAGCCTGTTTACGGCCCACGCGGCAGCCGGTGCATAGGCGGCACGATCTTATCACAGGCTTAGCACGGAACGTGGGAACCTGACGCCATGCGTCAGGGACGGAGCCTGATCAATACTACGGGCGGTTCTACCCGACGGATTGCGCAAGCTCTATGAGTACTTCGACGAGCGCCTCGGCGCGTGGCTTCGGTGCAAGTACAAGTAACTGAGGGGTCTCCGAGGATGGTCGTTGTGGACGCTCAACCAGATGGCGCGGCAGTATCTGAAACTCTTCGTCCCCTGGCAAAAGCTTGGACGGGCTACCGTTGGATGACAGGAGCCGGATGATGCGAGAGTATCACGTCCGGATGTGTGTCCAGGTAAAGCTAGCGTGTTCAGCAGGAGACAGACCTGCCGGGGTAGAAGTCAGAGCCCCGTAGTTTGGATAGCGGAGGGAATAGAAACAGAACCTTCGAAGCCTATCGACAAGGTCTCCCAAGGGGAGGTCACGAGTCGGCGGGCCGTATCAAAAGAGAACGCATTGTGGCCTCGAAAGTGAGTAACTCCGAGGGCCGAGCCTGCAACCGTAGGGCGAAGGCAGTATGGGTAGCCGAACACTGACCGACACGGCTGCTCACCTCGGCGGGGTGGAAGCGACGGCACGTTGACAAGGGCATGCCAAGCAACTGGAGAAGCCTTCCTCGTCCCGGGGAGAAATCGCCGGAGC
>NZ_VKHP01000037.1 GCF_010811875.1 Bradyrhizobium uaiense | reverse complement strand
CCGGTACAGCCAGGTTCAACGGCGCCAAGGGCGGCGTCGACGGCACGCGGGCGGTCAGGCCGTCGACTCTCGATTCGTCGATCGTCGCGCTCGACATCACGGCGCCAGGCGCAAGCTCCAGCGGCGCCTCGACCAGAATTTCCTTGCTGCTCGCAAAGTTGAGACCGCCCAGCCTGGCGGCATTGAGCGCGTCGGAATTGAAGAATGCAGTCCCGATGCGATCGTCGGGCAGGACCGACGTGGCGTTCAGCGCCTCGGTGATCTCAGGCGTCTGGCCGAAGACGACCCGCGCGGTGGATGCAGCGGTGAGGCCAAGCCCGGAATAGCCCCCCAGCGCGAGCTTGCCCTGGAGCGGCGCAACATACTGCGACAGCTTGTAGCCGTCGGTGACGCCGTCCGGCCGAGCCGTCGTCTGGCGTGAGCCGGTGACGACGTCGGCAACGATGTTGGCCTCGAACGCCGCCGTCGGCGTCGACAGAATCAGAGAGCCGGCGTCGCGGCCGATGGTGTAGCCATCCTCCCAGCGGCTCGTCACGCGGCCCTTGCCGAACGGGCTGGTCCAGATTTCAGTCAGATTCGACGCAACCTTGCCGCCGAGCTTGTGCTCGTGAACAAAACCGCCGCCGAAGCCGTAGAACTGCACGTCGGCGCGTGCCTGCCCGACACCGTAGACCCGGCCGTCCGCCCCAAGGAAATTGGTGGTGCGGATATAGCCGCCTTGATAGCTCACCGAGCCGCCGGAGACGTCGAACACCGCCCCCTTCTGCGCCACGACTTCCTGTGCTGACAGCGCGACCGTGCCGCCAACCGCGGCCCATTCGCCGATCCGGTGGGCGGTATTGGCGAGATATCCCGAGATCTCGAGCAGGCCGCCCGGCGTGTAGTAGCGATCGGTCGCATAACCGCCGGTGCCTGCCGGCACCAGCACTAGGTCGCGCGCGTCGATCCAGACATCCGCGTTCTTCAGATTGCCCTGATCACGATTGGCGGGCGAGTCGCGCAGCTCATTGCCTTGTACGTTGATCAGCAGGTTATTGGCCGACATCGGCAGCAGCACGCCGCGCACGCCCGAGACGTCGACGATGGATCCACTCTCGGCGAAGACGCGATGGCTGGCGCTGACCGCCACCTGGCCGCCTTGCGCCTGCGTGGTCGAGCTATCCTTGAAGTTGACGGTGCCGCCGCTGACGATCTCGATCCGTCCCTGGTCGAGCCGGTCGGCGAGCTGTGATAGGTTATCGAACTGGGCGTTGGCGACCGGGGCGTGGATGAAGGCCTTGGAATCGGCGACCAGCTGGCTGCGCTGGCTGTCGAGCGCGGTGTCGCTGCTGTCGAGCTCGGGCAGGATTGCGGTCAGGCTGCCGCTGCCGAGCGTGATGTTGCCGGCAGAATCGGAGGCTGAGTTCAGCAGGTGGATCGTGCCGCGGGTGTTGACCGAGGTCGTGGCGACAAGCAGCCCGCCCTGGGTGATGCTGCGGCCCGCGAGCGTGATGTCGCCTTGCTGGGTGAAGATCAAACCTGAGTTGCCGACAGCCGCGATCGCGTCGCGGACGATCGGCGAGATTTCGTTGCCGCGCGTGGTCGAGGCCTGGTTGGCGTCGGTGCTATAGCCCGGGCGCAGCAGGAAGTCGTTGCCGGCGGCGAGTTGCACCTGGCCGCGCGGTGCGCTGATCGAGCCGGCGTTGCTGACCTCGGTTCCCATCAGCAGGACGAAGCCGCCGCCCTGCGTCACCGAGGATGGCGCGTTGGTCGCGATCAGCGCGCCAGCCTCGACCGTCACGGCACCGCGGGCCCCGGTGAAGCTCGGCACATATTGGCCGCCGGCTTGCTGCGCGTAGATGCCGTTGGTGAGGAACTGGGTATCGGCGATGTTTGCAGTCGAGGCGATCAGGGAGCCGACATTCACCTGGCTCGCGCCGCCGAAGATGATGCCGTTCTGGTTGATCACATAGACCGAGCCGTCGGCCTTGATATTGCCGAGGATCTGGCTCGGCGCCGTGCTGCCGACCACGCGGTTGAGCGCTACCCAATTCGCATTGCCTTGCTGGTCGAAGGTCAGCGTGGTGCGCGCGCCGACGCTGAACGAATTCCAGTTGAGGATCGCCTGCGCCCTGGTCTGCCGGATGCCGACCTGGGTCTGGCCGGCGGCATCGACCGCCTGCGTCGGCGCATTGGCGCCCTGCCATCCCGGCGCCGCCTGGAGGCCGCCGGGCGTGAGACCGTTGGGTACGGCGACCTGCGGCAGCGTCGCCGAGCGCTGCGAGGCCTGCGCGGAGCTCCGCGCCGCATTCTGCAAGGCCTGCATCGCCTGGATGGCGCGTGTGGCGCGCGCCATCGCATCCTGACCTTGCTTGGCCGCTGCTGCCGCATCCTGCGCAGCCGATTGCGAAGCTGCCATCGCCGCAGCCGATGGTGATGCTGTCCAGGCCGATCCAAACGGGCGCGCGGCGACCGGCGCATTGGCAAGAAGTGCCGCGACGCTGACGCTGCCAAACAATGCAGCGCGAACGGTTGCGCTGGATAGAGACCTGGAGAAGCGGGGAACCATGGAATCGCTTTCTTGCGCGGGGCGATGTCGAGCCGAACATTCGTGTCCCGGTGCCGGCACCGAGACCCTTGCGGCTGTGACGATCCCGAACGGGTCGACCCGCACGCCGGACTCGAACTTTTTTCGCAACCCTCGTTGGCCGCCTCCTCAGCTCAGCAGCACAATGCCGCCGGGCAGTGTTTTGGCTTTCACGCCAAAGGCTTGCTCGAGCTGTAGGAGAATCTCGTCGATCCGATCGATATGGAAGCGGCCGTTGATCAGATGCGCGTTCAGCTCGGCATTGACGATGAAGATCCGGCCCGATCGGTACCGGTTCACCTCTTCCACCACCTTGGGCAGCGGCGTGTAACGGAAGACGAGCAAGCCCTCTTGCCAGGCCGCTTCGACCGCCGGATCGATTGCGACGATGTCGCTCAAACGCCTCTCGTCATAGGCAATCTGCTGCCTCTCACGAACAGTGCGGGCATTCCCCTGATGCTCGACGCGAACCTCGCCCCCCAGACAGGTGACACGCACCTCGGCGCCGAGGTAACGCACGTCGAACGAGGCTTGCGTCGCAACCGTTTGACCGCTGGACGCGATCACAGTCACAGGTCTCGACAGCTGCGGAGTTGTCGCGATCGATGCCTGTCCGGTGATCAACTCGATCCGGCTGGTGTCACCGTGGTCCGGCCGCAGCGCGATGCTGGTTCGCGAGTCGAGGTTGATCGAGACGCTGTCGCTCAAGGCAAGCTTGCGCTGCTCTCCCGCACCCGTCCGGTAATCTGCCGCAAGCTCGGACCATGACGGCCAGAGCTCGAGCGGGGGACGCAGCGCGACTGCCCCGGCAGCTACCGCCGCGGTCGCAAGTCCGCCGCGAAGGACCAGCCTGCGGGTCATCACGCGCCTTGCTTCGCCATCAAGCAACGCGCCGAGCGATGCAGGGTCGTACCGGAGGTTATGACCGGCGTTGCCAACCGTCTCCCAAAGCTTGCTTGCGTTCGCAAAAGCAATCGCGTGGGCTGCGCTCTGCCGGCGCCACAGCTGGAACGTATCGGCGTCCTCGACCGTCGCGTCTCCGGACGTCAAGCGCCTCACCCAGGCGTGTGCTTCCCGCTCCATCGCGCCGAGCCCCATGGTCGATTTGCTGCCTTCGCTGGTCATTCGGACTTGCCTCGCAGCGCGCGCCATCGGCGGCCTCCGCAGCCGGGTCGTCCGCTTGTCCATTTGACGTTCGCCATAGCCACAAACCGCACAACTATTTTCCCAGCCTCAGCGCGCAGTGTTCCTGGGCGAGGCGGAGCTCCTTCTCGACCAGACGCAACGAGACCCCCAGCCGGCTGGCAATTTCCCGCTGCGGCATCCCCTGAAGCCGCGCCGCCAACAGGATGACCCGGCGCCGTGGCGTCAGTTCCGCAATCGCCTTCTCCAAGGCCTCGATCTCGAAGCGGGCCTCCGTAATCTGACCCGGCCCCGGCGCTTCGTCCACGATATGCAGCAGATCCTGGACCTCGTTGCGGGCCAGGCGCCGCTTCTCTGCCCGCTGCCGATCGATTGCAACATTGAAGGCCATGCGGAACAGATACGCGGCCGGGCTTTGGACCGAACCCACCACCTCCGCACGTCCGAGACGCACATAGGTGTCCTGCAACGCATCACTGGCCAGCTCCGCCGATCCCAGACGACGGCTAAGCCGCAGCTTGAGATCATCGTAACGGGCAGCCAGGAAGCTGCGGAGCATGGTCCGGGTTGCGTCACTCATTGCGGCACGCTCAGTTCGCCTGGCCGCTGGTACGGATTGCGTCGATGCCGGCGCAATCCTGCGCCTGTTCCGACAGGCGCGGCGCAACAACCATGGTGAGGGGCTGCGAGATTCCCCGACGGAGGCGCCTCCTTCATTCTCAATCCGCGAAGCGTGCTCTCGATCGCGCTATCGACGCGTCCATCGCCGGTCTTGCTCAGAAGCCTGGTCTGCTGGACGGTTCCGGTTGGAGCGATCCAGAACTGCACGGCGATCCGGTACCTGCCCGGCCTCAGCACAGCGTCCCTGCAGAAGGCCTCGCGAATTCGCTCCTGCACCACGGCGTAGTAACGCGCACGAACGACTGGATTGCCTTTTTGCGCATCAACTTCAGATGGGCTCGACTGCCCTGCGGACGGAGACGAGGGCACAATCACCACTGCATTCTCAGACGTCAGACGGCCGACAAGGCCGGTCCCATCGAGCAGGATCTGCAAGGCTTCAGATGGCGCGAAGACTCCCCTCACCTCGCCCGAGAGCCGGCCGGTCGCAAGCCGCGCATCATAAAGCACCTCGCGCTTCGATGTGACGCCATAGCTTTCCAGCGCGGACGTCAGGGACTGCGAGGGAATATCGAACGTGATGCGCGTTGCAGAGGCGCCTGGCTCCTCTTGTCCCACGGCGACATCGGTGCCGGCGCCCAGCATGCAAAGGCAGATCAAGACGCACAATCGACGAGGAGCGTCTGAGGGGCCTCCCGCCAAGCCCCTCGAAAGATATCGAATGCTCATCGTATCCGCGTCGATTGTTTCCCAAGCGGGCCGCTGTGTCCAATCTGCAACGTTAGCGCCGAAGTGTGACAGCGGTGCGTAGGCTCGCGGAGGAGGATCTGAACCGTCCCGGGGCGGCAGCACCCTCTATTTCTTCAGTTCGGCGTAAAGCTGCATCACCCTTTGCGGCAGCACCTCGATCCGCGGCACGCGGAGGGCACACCGTTCACCGAAAATGCGATCGAGCTGGGGAAACCTGTCCTCGCCGATACCAAAGGCGAAAATATCGGTGCCGCGCCGCCGCAGCTGCTGCGCGGCACGGCGTGCGTCCTCCACGAGATATTGCGGATCGGGCACGTCGACATCGGAAGGCTCGCCGTCGGTGAGGACCAGCAGCACCTTCCGGAACGCGCGCCGGCCTGCGAGGTAGCCGCCGGCATGGCGCAACGCCGCCCCAAGCCGGGTGGAATGGCTGCTGCCAAGCCCCGCGAGACGCGCACGAACGACGGCGTCCATCGGCTCCTCAAAGCCCTTGATGCGCAGATAGCGCACGCGCTCGCGGCCGTCGGAGCTGAAGCCATGCACCGCGATCGCGTCATTGGCAGCGTCGACCGCCGTCGCCAAGATCGCGGCCGCCTTGCGCTCGACATCGAGAACCGTCCGACCACGGCGATCACGATCGGCGGTTGATTGCGACAAGTCGAGCAGCAGCAGAATCGCGAGATCGCGCGGTCCCGGCGCATCACGTTGGTAGACCCTGGGCTCGCTGATGCTGCCGGCGCGCCGCTCGATCGTCAGCGCGATCGCCGCGTCGATGTCGAGCGCATCGCCATCACGCTGGCCTTTGTGGCGGACGCGGCGACCAATCGACGCGTCGCGGGTCAGCTCGGTGATCCAGCGCATCGCCTCGGTGTCCGTCGAAGGATCGAACGGCTGCGCGGAAACGTCGGCATCGGCTTCCAGAATCGTGGTCCAGTCCGCCCGTTCGGTACGCGCCGCATAATCCCATTCCGGGTAGGTCGCGACTGGAAATCCGTCCAGCAGCGTCACCGCGCTGGCCTTCGCGCGCAGCGTCTCGTCCGGCCTTGCGTTGTCGTCGGTGGATTGTCCGCTCGGATCGTCACGTCGTTCGATCCGCACCGAATCGATCGCAAGTTCGATCGTCTCGGTCGGGCTGTCCGGCTGGTCGCCGAAATCCCACAGTGCCAGATTGTCGTCGCGGTACGCGGGTTCGACGACGTAGCTCTTGGCGTTGAATTGCAGCCGCATCTGCCCGATGTCGTTGCCGAGCAATCCGCCGATCTCGCGGCTGATGGCCGGATCGGTCGAGCGGCCGGCGGCATCGGCAAACAGCTGACGTCCCTTGGTCACCCACGCATCCGGATCCTGATAATCCGGATCGATCAGCGCCCGCGCCAGCCGCACCATCAGTCCGGCTGCGGTTGCCTGGCCGGATGACGTCACAGTGTGGAACGGCAGCCACAGCCGGCGCAGGCCGGGCATCTCGCGCAGCGCCAGGGTCTCGACCCTGGCATCCTCGATCAGCGAGACCAGCGCAATCTGCAGCGCCTTCAGTCGCCCGACAGGAAAGCGGACGGTGGAATGCGCCAGATGCGCACCGGCATGCGCGACCGCCGCAAGATAGATGGCGTCCGCCGCCTCACCCTCGAAGCCGGGAAAGGTCTCGGGAAGGCCGATGAGTCCGGCGGCGAGCGACGTGCGCCGCGGTACCGGCGTCGGTGCAATGGCTAGCTTGCGGAAGCGTAGCTTCCTGTTCCACAAGGCGATCATTGTGGCAGCAAGGCGTTTCTCCAGCCGTGCGAAATCGTCGCCGGTCCGGCCGACGGCGAACAGCCGCGCCGAGAGCGGATCGTCGAGCGCGAAATAAGTGCGCCGCCGCGCCGCGCGGCCACCGCTTGCGCGCAAGCCGGCGGAAACCCAGGCGGAGAAATCCTCGCCGCCGGCATGCGCAAGCAGTTGCCCAAGGCGGCCGATCGCAAGGCCGACCGATTCCGGCCCCACATCGGCGAGCTCGCCAAGCGCGGCAAGAACGGTGGAGAGCTCTCCAGCCCCCGAGAGCCGGGGTAGCACCTTGGACATTTCGGCCAGCAGCGCATGGGCAGCGCGGCTGCCGGCGTTGCGGCCGATATCCCCAGCGGCGCGGCCGATCGCGATTAGGTCATAGGTCGATCGCGGCGCTCGCCATTGCTGCGACAGTTGCAGAAAGCCCAACAGCACGGCCTTGCCGAGATTGGCCTCGAACAGGTCGTGCACAGCCTCGTCCCAGGCCGCGAGATGATCGGGCGGAGCCATCCGGTACAATGCGGCCCGGGCCGCCTGCACGGCCGCGCCGACGTCATCGTGGCCACGCAAGAGCGCCGCAAGCCGGCGTCCGGATCGGAAGCTATCGAGCGAACTGATTTGCGCGACCGCCACCTCCGAGTTTCCATTCACGCACAGGCCGAGATCACGTCGCGCAACGTGTTCCTGGTGTCGGCGTCATCGGTCAGGGGAACGACGATCGTGGTCTCGCATGCCTTCTCGAGGCTAATGCCGCATCCGATCAAGCGGCCGGCATTGACCAGCATCCGGGTCGAGGCGCCCTCGTCGAGACCTTGGCCCTTCAGGTTGCGGCTGTGCTGGGCGATCTTCACCAGGAGATCGGCGAGGTTGGGTTCGATGCCGGCCTCGCGCGACACCACCTCGGTTTCGGCCGGCCGGTCGGGATAGCCGAAATCCAGCGCCGCGAAGCGCTGCTTGGTGGATTCCTTGAGGTCCTTGATCGCGCTCTGGTAGCCGGGATTGTAGGAAATCACGAGCTGGAAGTCGGAATGCGCATGGATCAGCTCGCCACGCTTTTCCAGCGGCAGCACGCGCCGATCATCCGTCAACGGATGGATCACGACCGTCGTGTCCTGCCGCGCCTCGACGATCTCGTCGAGATAGCAGATCGCGCCAAGACGTACCGCCGTCGTGAGCGGCCCGTCGCTCCACACCGTGCCCTCTGCGTCGAGCAGCCACCGCCCCACCAGGTCAGCCGCCGTCATGTCCTCGTGACAGGCCACCGTGATCAGCGGCCGGCCGAGCCGCCAGGCCATGTATTCGATGAAGCGGGTCTTGCCGCAGCCGGTGGGACCTTTCAGCATCACCGGCATGCGGTTCGCATAGGCTGCGCCGAACAGTTCGACCTCATCCTTGAGCGGCCGGTAATACGGCTCCTCGCGGATGCGGTACTGGTCGAGCAGCAAAGCGGGATTGGACAAGCTCACGCCTCCCATGATCGCGCAGGCAGTCGTTCGCAATCGTTTGAGATCACGATGCGAGCAATTCCTTGAGCTTGGTGTCGATGAAGGCGACATCGACCGGATTGGTGCCCGGCCCGCCCGCGAAGTGGCCCCAGATCGACGGCACCGGCACGAACTTGGCGTTCGGTATGTTCGCGACCTCGTTCTCGCTGTCCTCCGGCGGGAAGTAGAGATCTGTCTGACCCGGCATGACGTAGGTCTTGGCCTTGATTGCCCGCAGCGCCGCCTTGAAATCGCCGTTGTAGATCTCGTTGGCGCTGATGTCGCCATTCTGCCAGGTCCACAGCATGGTGAGCAGGTTATTGGCGTCCTTCGGCAGGAAGAAGCCCTCCCAGAACGCCACCAGGAAATCCTCCAGCGACGAATAGCCCATCGTCTTGATGTCGAGCTGCTCGCGATAGAACGCCTGCGAAAAGCCCCAGCCGGCATAGACCCGCGCGGCGGCGCGCAGGCCGCGGGCCGGCTTGTCGGTGTACCAGCCCTCCTTCCAGGCGGCATCTGCCGTGAGAGCGGCCTTGACGCCTTCGAGGAACACATAATTGTGCCGCGAGCATTTGGCCGAGCCGCAGAACGGCGCCAAGAGATCCATCATGTCGGGATAGAGCGCGCCCCAATGGAACGTCTGCAAGGCGCCCATCGACCAACCGACCACCAGGCGGATGTGCTTGATGCCGAACTTCTCGGTCACCAGCCGGTGCTGGGCGCGCACATTGTCATAGGCCGTCACCTGCGGAAACCGCGGCCCATTATACGGCTCAGGCGTGTTGCTCGGCGACGACGACAGACCATTGCCCAGCATGTTGGGAATGATGATGAAGTACTTCGCCGGATCGAGCGCCATGCCCGGCCCGATCAGCCATTCATTGTCGTAGTGCTGGCCCGAGTACCAGGTCGGATAGACGATCACATTGTCCTTGGCCGCGTTGAGCTGGCCAAACGTCTTGTAGGCGAGCTTGCAGTCGCGGATGGTCGCGCCGCGCTGCAAGGTCAGATTGCCGAGATCATAGATCTGATAGTCGACGCTCATTGATGTACCCTTCTTGCTTGATTGAGCTGATCGCTTACGCGGGACGCGCCACCTTCTCTGTCGACGACTCCACCCGCGCGATCGCCCCGTACACGATACCGGCGACCAGCGCGGCTGATATCGCAGTGGACAGCGCCGGCATGAGATTTTCAACCGCAAAGGCGCACAGCGACCCGATGCCCCAGGCAATGAACGGCTTCGCACGCCAGTCCACGTCCGCTCGCGCTCCGGCACGCAACAGATACTGATCGACCAGGATGATCGCGCCGATCGGCGGCACGAGGATGCCGAGCAGCGACAGGCACTGGATGAAGAACGCCCAGACATTGCCCGCGGCGACAACGATGCCGATGGCGCCGAGGATCACGGCCATCAGGCGCATATTGGTGCCGAGGATGCGCGACCAGCCGGTGGCCGCGTTGTACAGGCAGTGCGAGCAGACCGAGCCGAGATTGGCGTAGAGGAAGATGAACGCGAGGATGCTGAGCCAGGTGAGCTGCTTGCCGTTCATGTAACCGAACATGTTATCGACGCCGAACGGATTGGCGTTCGGCACCGCGAGCGCGGCCGTCATCACGCCGCCAACCAGCATCGCCACCAGATTGGCGAACGGAAACGCGCTGAACGTGGCGACCAGCGATGCCCGTGGACTCGGTGCCCAGCGGTTGAAGTCCGCAGTCACCGTGCCGGCGTCGATGAACAAAGCGAGCACCACCGTGAGACCGACACCCATCGACATGCTGGCTACGCCGTTATTGCCGGCATAACCGAAGATGGCCGCGGCTGTCGTAGTTGAGGCGGCATCTGCCGCGACCCAGAGGCCGAGAACGACGAACAGCGGAACCGACGCCAACCCGATATAGTGCAATCCCTTCACACCGACGAAGGTGATGGCGATATAGAGCACGCCTGCGACGATGGTCATCGCCACATAGTTGAGGCCGTAAGTCGAGGAGATCAGAGCGCCGGTGATGCCGGTCTGCACCGCGTACCAGCCCAGCAGCAAGGTCGACAGCAGACCCGACGCCAGCACATAGCCCTTCTTTCCGAACACGATGCTGGCGATCAGCGCGAAGTTCATGCCGCGCCGCGTGCCGATCAGGCCGAGCGCGCCGACATAGGCGAACATGATCAAATTGCCGACGATCATCGCCACCAGCGCATTCTTGAAGCCCATGCCGAGCACCAGCAGTGATCCGGTCATCGCGCCGGTAATGATCATGGGAAAGCCCAGCCATACCATCATGACCGAGAAGGCGCTGCGCCGGGCGCTGATCGGCACCGGCTCGTGTTCGAATTCATGGCCGAGAAGATCGTCGATCTGCCCCTCGGTCTGCTGAACCAGTCCGTTGTCCGTTTGGCTGCTCATGGTAACCCCCGTTTCCCTTTGCAACAGTTTCAGAGCCACGCCGGCGCAAACGATCGCGCCGGCGCAGCCCGGTTTTTCCGATCAGCGATGCGCGACCTTCTGGTTCGGAATGCCCTCGATCGGACATTCGTCGGTTCCGACGGTCGGCCGGGTCATGGCTTCGACCATCTCCCGCGTGCCCTCAGGGTCCGTGATCCAGTTCTTGTAGAATGTGTAGGGGCAAACCGCGTGACCGCGATCGCCTTCGCCTGAGTTGATCAGGCCGGTATAGCCGCGGTGCATCAGCTTGAAGAGATGGTTCTGCGACTGCATGTTGCGGCGGGCGTCGCGGATCAGCGACACCGAGAGCTGGGCGTACTGGATGCCGTTCTCCTCGGTGCCGCACTCGCCGAGCGTGCGGCCGTCGAAGCCGATCAGCGCGGAATGGCCGAAGTAGGAATAGACCCCGTCGAAACCCGAGGCGTTGGCGACCGCCACGTAGCAGTTGTTGGCCCAGGCCATCGACTTCGAGATCTGGATCTGCTGCTCCTTCGCCGGATACATGTAGCCTTGGCAACGGACGATCAATTCGGCGCCGCGCATCGCGCAGTCACGCCAGATCTCCGGATAATTGCCGTCGTCGCAGATGATCAGGCTGATCTTCAGCCCCTTCGGGCCATCAGAGACGTAGGTGCAATCGCCGGGATACCAGCCCTCGATCGGCACCCACGGCATGATCTTGCGATACTTCTGAACGATCTCGCCCTTGTCGTTCATCAGGATCAGGGTGTTGTACGGCGCCTTGTTCGGATGCTCCTCATGGCGCTCGCCGGTCAGCGAGAACACGCCCCAGACCTTGGCCTTGCGGCAGGCGTCGGCGAAGATGCGGGTTTCCTCGCCCGGCACGGACGAAGCCGTCTCGTACATTTCCTTGGAGTCGTACATGATGCCGTGGGTCGAGTATTCCGGGAAGATCACGAGATCCATGCCCGGCAGGCCGAGCTTCATGCCCTCGACCATCTTGGCGATGTTGCGCGCGTTATCCAGCACCTCGGCCTTGGTGTGCAGACGCGGCATCTTGTAATTGACCACGGCGACGCCGACCGTGTCCTTGCTGCTCGATATGTCTCCATGCAACATGTCTCGACTCCCTTTCTTGAATATTCCCGCTACACGGCCATGTGCAGCTGGATGAGATCATCGGTGAGCTCACCGATCGCACCCTTGGCGACGACGCGTCCCTTTTCGAGCAACGCGAAGCGGTGAGAGGCGCGCCGCGCGAACGCGACATTCTGTTCGACCAGCACGACCGTGATGCCGCGCTCGCGGTTGAGGCGGGTAATCACGTCCTCGATCTGCTCGACGATGTTGGGCTGGATGCCCTCGGTCGGCTCGTCCAGCAGGATGACCTTGGGCTGGGCGAGCAGCGCACGGGCGATCGCAAGCTGCTGCTGCTGGCCGCCGGAGAGATTGCCGCCGTAGCGATTGAGAAAATCCTTGAGCACCGGAAACAACTCGAGCACCCACTCCTCGATGCCGTTGGCCGATTTCGCGGCGAAGGTTCCGAGCGTCAGATTCTCCCGCACAGTGAAGCGCGGCAGGATTCCACGCCCCTGCGGCACGTAGGCGATACCGGCCTTGGCGCGCTGATGGGTGCGCAGCGGCGAGATGTCGGCGCCGTCGAGCGACAGCCGTCCCGTGCACCGGTCCATCAGGCCGAGGATGCTGCGCATCAGCGTGGTCTTACCGACGCCGTTACGGCCGAGCACCGCGAGGAATTCGCCGTTGCCAACCATCAGGTTGATGCCCTGCAGGGCGCGGCTGTTGCCGTAGAAGGCGTCGACGTCGGTCAGCTCAAGCATGGCTGATGCCTCCCGATCCCAAATAGGCGCGGCGGACTTCGGGGTGCGCCTCCACCTCCGCGGCGGTGCCTTCGGCGAGCATCTGGCCCATATGCATCACCGAGATGACGTCGCCGATCGCCTTGACGAAGCCCATGTCGTGCTCGACAACGATCAGCGTGTGCTTGCCCTTCAGCCGCGCGAACAGTTCGGCGGTCTTGCGGGTCTCCTGCGCCGTCATGCCCGCAGTGGGCTCATCCATCAGGATCAGCTCGGCGTCCTGGGCGACCAGCATGCCGATTTCGAGCCACTGGGTCTGGCCGTGCGACAGATAGGCGGCCGGGCGGTCGAGCTGGTCGGTGAGCCCGACCAGCTCTGCAAGACGTTCGACATCAGCGCGACCGGAATTGCCGATATTCCAGCGCAGATTGCCGAGCACGGAGGTGCGACGCGCCCGTGCCACTTCGAAATTCTCGCTCACCGAAAGCTCGCGGAATACGCTCGGCACCTGGAACTTGCGGCCGACGCCGGCGCGGGCGATCTCGTATTCCTCGAGATCCTGCAGCGCAGTGCCGTCAAAGCTGACGGTGCCCGCGCTCGGCTTGACCTTGCCGCAGATGATGTCCAGCGCCGTGGTCTTGCCGGCGCCGTTCGGGCCGATCAGGCAGCGCAGCTCGCCCTTGCGCACGCTCATGTTGAGCGCGTTGAGCGCCTTGAAGCCGTTGAAGCTGACCGAGACGTCGCGAAGATCTAGATGGGAGCTCATGTGCTGCCCTCCGTCTGGCCGACGCCTTGCGCAACGCCGCGACCGGCAGCATGGCGGCGCTGCACGATCCAGCGCAGGACGACCTGCGCTAGGCCGGCGAGCCCCTTCGGCAGGAACAGCACCACGAGCACGAACAGCGCGCCCATCACCAGTGTCCAGGTTTCCAGGAACGCTGCGGATTCCGACAGCGCGCCCTGCATGCCCGCCACCAGCACCGCGCCGAGGAATGCACCGACCAGGCTCTGCCTGCCGCCGACCGCACACCACACCACCACCGAAAGCGAAAGCTGCACGCCGAGGAAGGTCGGCGAGGCAAATTCCATCACCACCGTGTAGAGCATGCCGGCGAGGCCTGCGATCGCCGCCGACAGCGCGAACACGAAGATCTGGTAGAGCGCAACGTCGTAGCCGAAGTAACGCACCCTGCTCTCGTGGTCGCGGATCGCCTGCACGATCAGGCCGGCCTTGGTCCTTGTGAAGGCAAAGGCCACCAGCAGGCTGAGCAGGACACAACCGGCGACGAGATAGTAGGTAGCGCGGCCATAGGCATCGAACGCGACGCCGAAAATCTCGAGCTGGGCCAGATCGGTGATGCCGTTGAAGCCACCCGTGTAGCTCTGCTGATCGATGATCACGAGATTGATCACCACCATGGTGGCGAGCGTGATGATCGAGACATAGACGCCGGTGACACGTCCGCGAAACATGAACCAGCCGAGTGCCGCCGCGACCAGCGCCGGCACGATGAGGCCCGCGGCGATGGCGAAGGACAGCGAGCGGAACGGCTCCCAGAACCACGGCAGATGCTGGACGTTGTTCCAGACCATGAAGTCCGGCAGCCCGCTCGCGCCCGTATGCACAGGCACGGTCTTGAGCTTCAGCGCCATCGCCATGGCGTAGGAGCCGAGCCCGAAGCTCATCGCCTGGCCGAGGTTCAAGATGCCGCCGAAGCCCCAGGACATGCCGAGCGACACCGTGAGGATGCCGAGCACCAGATAGCGCGCGACCTTGTTGAGCAGAAAATCATTGTTGAGCAGCACCGGGAGCGCGAACACCACGGCGCAGACGATCAGCAACGGTGCAAGCTGCGCGATCAGGCGCTGCAATCCGCTGGAGTGAGGAACATGCGACGGCATAGATGAGCGATCTGTCTCAGGCCCGCACGCGTGCGGTGAAAAGCCCTTCGGGGCGGAAACGGATGAGGACGACGATGGCGAGCAGCACGATCGCCTTGGCCACCGTGTCGTTTTGAAGGAAGGCGATGCCGCCGGAGAGCTCGCCGAGGATGAAGGCGCTCGCGACGGTGCCAGCGAGGCTCTGCACGCCGCCGAGCACCACCACCATGAAGGCATCGACCACGTAGCCGGTGCCCATGTCGGGAGAGACGCTCTTCAGCGGCGACACCAGTGCACCGGCAAGTCCCGCAAGACCCGCGCCGTAAGCAAAAGTCAGCGCATAGACCCGTTTGGCGTTGATGCCGAAGGAAGCTGCGACCGAACGGTCCTGGATGATGGCGCGGAGCTTCATCCCCACTGTCGTGCGATTCATCAGCAACCAGGTCGCCCCGAACAGCGCGATCGACACCACGAACAGGAACACGCGATAGGACGACACCGGGATGCCGAACACGCTCATGCTGTCGGACAGCGCCGGCGGCAGCTGCACGTAGCGCAGCTCGCTGCCGACCATCAGCCGCACCGCCTGTTGCAGCATGATGCCGACGCCCCAGGTCGCAAGAATCGTATCCAGCGGCCGGTTGTTGAGCAGGCTCAGGACGTAGCGTTCGATAACCCAGCCGAATGCGGCCACCACGAGGAAGATCGGAACGAGGCTCGCCAGCAGGCCGAGCCCGAGATAGGTGTGAAACACCCAGGCCGCGTAAGCGCCGAGCATCACGAACTCGCCATGGGCGAGATTGATGATGCCCATCGAGCCGTAGATGATCGACAGGCCCAGCGCGACCAGCAGCAGGATCGATCCGATGCTGAGGCCGGTGACGATTTGTTCGATGAATTGGTCCACGTCGGGATCCGCTTTCGATATTCGTTGGTACGCCCTGCCCCTCGCGCGCATCTTTACGAGGGGCCGTATTCGTTGCGGGAAGCTGGCCGCCGGCGCCGCACGCCGACGGCCGTTGTCGCCCCCGTCGTCAGCTCTTCTCGACCAGGCCCTTCTCGGTGCAGGACTGCCCGGGATAGGCCGCGTAAGGCACCGGCTTCAGCCAATCCTTGGCCTCGACGAGAATCTCGAACTGGCCGTTCGACTTCGCCTGCGCGATCTTGGGCCACAGCCAGGTGTGCAGATTCTCCGGCTCGATCCGGACCTTGCCCTGCGGCGCAACCATTTCCTGGCCCTTGACCGCGTCGCGAATGTTCGGCGGCGTGAGGTCACTGGTCGCAAGCTTCTCGACCGCCTGCTTGAACAGATAGGTCTGGAAGTAGCAGGCCTCAGACACGAAATGCGTCACCTTGTCGGCGCCCCAGCGCTTCTTGTAGGCCTCGACGAACTTCTCGTTCTCCGGCGACTTGTGCACCATGAAGTAGGGCGCCGACGTGAAGTGACCGGCGGCAGCCTCGCCGCCCATCGCAGCGACCTCGTTCTCGGAGGTCGTGAGGCTCGCCATCGGCATCTTCTCGGGATCGAGGCCGGCAGCCTTGTATTGACGGTGCAGCGCCACCACGGAATCGCCGACCACCGTGGAGAAGATCACGTTCGGCTGGGTCGAGCGGATCTTGTTGATGACGGAAGAGAATTCGGAATGGCCGAGCGGCACATACTCTTCCGCCACGACCTCGCCGCCGAGCTTCTCAAGCAGCTTCTTGCAGTAGTTGTTCTCTTCTTTCGGATAGATGTAGTTCGAGCCGATCAGATAGAACTTCTTGCCGAATTTCTTGACCAGCCAGGGCACGAACTCGTCCTGCTGCTGGTTCGGCACCGCGCCGGTGTAGATCACGTTCTTCGAGCACTCGCGGCCTTCATAGAGCGTCGGATACCAATAGAGATTGTTCTGCCGCTCGAACACCGGAAGCACCGCCTTGCGGCTGGCCGAGGTGTAGGAGCCGAACACGCTGACGCATTTGTCGCCGACGACGAGCTTGCGCGCCTTCTCCGAGAAGGTCGCAGGATCGGACGCAGGATCCTCGACGATCGGCACGATCTTGCTGCCCTTGATGCCGCCCGCGGCATTGATTTCCTCGATCGCAAGCAGCGTCGCCTTGTTGAGCGACTCCTCGATGATCGCGGTCGTTCCCGTCAGCGAGAACAGCACGCCGACCTTGATCTCGCCGCCCGCGGCGTAAGCGAGGTCGGCATTCTTGATCCAGATATGCGGCAGTCCGGCGCCGGCAAACGCGCCAAGCGCCGCGGTATTCCTCAGCAAAGTCCGCCGTGAAATGCTCATCCCTAGCTCCCTTCAGGACTGAAAAAACAAAAAGCCCTCCCGATGCGCGCTTACGCGAGCATTGGGAGGGCTTTGTTGCCGGTTGTGTCGAAGGCGGCGCTGTCGCCGCCGAACCCCGCTATTGGGGCTTACTGTTGATGATCGTAGCCAAGCAGTTCGAACGAGTCAACAATCGCCGCAGCGACTGCGCTTGCCGACACGCGACGATCCATCGCCTGCCGTCGGATGAAGCCATAGGCTTCGGTTTCCGGCATCTGCCGCGTCGCCATCAGAATCGCCTTGGCGCGTTCCACCGTGCGCATCGAGCGCAGATTGTCGTCGAGCTTCTCGATCTTGCTGCGCAGTCGCCGTTCGTAGCTGAACTGGCTGCGCGCCAGCACGAGGCTGGACAGCACTGCGTTCTGCGTGAACGGCCGCGGCAGAACGGCGTTGGGCGTCGCATGACACAGCGCGTCGGCGTGAACCGCTTCCGTCGCCGGCAGGATCACGACCAGCGCCGAACGCGCATCGCCGGGAATCCACGGCAGGCGCCGTGCGAGATCCGGGGAATATTCGCAATACACCACGTCGGCATCGGCCGGCACGCTCTCCGGCATCGGCCAGACCTGACGCACCCGCATCCTGAACCGCTGCAATTCGCGCAGCAACATGCCGACCTGATCGTCGACCGGCGCGACCACGACGGCCGACAGATCGGCGAGCTCCTGAACCATGGTCTTGCGCCCGCCGACGTCTCGGCTCAGCGTCGGCTTACGCGACATCTCGTTCATTGGACGCTTCCTGTTTGCGTTGCGCGACCATATCCGATCAGGAACGGATCGGCATGCACCGGCTCTTTTGACTGACTGACGACATCGAACTGGCCCTGGCGGTTGGCGCGCCCGATGCGGGTCCACAGATCGGTATGCCCCGACATCGGGTTGACGGTGACAGCACCTTGCGGTGCATCAAAGCTGGTGCCGAACACCATCGAGCGGAGCACTTCGGTGTCGAGCGAATTGACCTGCTGAAGCGCTTTCGCGAACAGATGCAGCTGGAAATAGGATGCTTCGGCGCACATGTTGGTGGAGATATCGGCACCGAACCGCTTCTTGAAGCGCTGCACAAACGCGTTGTTGGCGCTGCCCTCGACGCCCTGGAAATACGATGCCGCCGTCACGTGTCCTTCACCGACGTCGAAGCCCATGGCGGCTATTTCGGCTTCCGTCGTCGTCAGACTGGCGATCGGCACCTGCTTTGGATCGAGCCCGACATTCGCGTAGGCCTGATAGAGAAAGACGGTGCCCTCTCCAACGACGGTCGAGAAAATCACGTCTGGCCTGACACGCTTGATGTCCTGGATGATCGGCACGAAGTCCTGCCAGCGTGCATAGACGTTGACGTAGCGTTCGCCGACGACCGAGCCGCCATTGCTCTTGAGCAGTTCCCGCATCACCCGGTTGGATTCGCGCGGATAGATGTAATCCGATCCCACGAAATAGAACCGTGTTCCGAACGTATCCATCAAATAGCGGCACAGTGCGAGGCTGTTCTGGTTCGGCGAAGCGCCGGTGTAGATAACGTTGGGTGACGCCTCGAAGCCTTCATAAAGCGTCGGGTACCAAAGCAGGCCGTTCAGCCGCTCGACCACCGGCAGCACGGCCTTGCGGCTCGACGAGGTGTAGCAGCCGAAGATGGTGCTGACCTGATCCTCGACCATCAACCGCTTGGCGTAGTGGCCATAGGCCGCCGAATCCGATCCGGGGTCATAGGCAACGGGAACCAGCTCGCGGCCGCAGACGCCGCCCGCCTCGTTCACCTCCTCGATCGCGAGTTGCGTGCCCTGATACTGGGTCTCCTCGATCACCGACATGAAGCCGGTGCGCGAGAACAGCACGCCTATCCGCCAAGGAGCGGACGTTGTTTGGGTAGGGTTCGACATGATCAGGCCCTCGACAGAATTGGAGGGACGAGAGGGATTATTGTTCTTGTTGCTCTCGAACAGCATTGCCGGGAGCGGAAGATTGCATGTCATCTGCCGCGAGACAAGGACCCTCGCCGCTCATCCTGTCAGCGACGCTGACGCGAAAGCAGGCAGATGAGGAAAAGTCGCCAGCAATCGATCACAGGTGCAGCGCGCCACGGATCGTCTATCTCCGGTAGCTGTACCACCGGTTGCAAGACAGGTCCGGCCGGTTACCGTGCGTACATCAACCGGAAGGTTGAGAGCCGCAAGGAGATTGCTCGCTAAGCTCCACACCCCAGATCAGGAGATGCAGCCGGCGGCGAGCAACTCCCGAACCATGGACCCGCGTCAGCCCAGGCTCGGCAGGTCGAGCCCGTTGGCGCGCGCGCAGTCGATCGCGGTGTCATAGCCGGCGTCGGCGTGACGCATCACACCTGTCGCCGGGTCGTTCCACAGCACGCGCTCGAGCCGGCGTGCCGCCTCGGGCGTGCCGTCCGCAACGATCACCATGCCGGCATGCTGCGAATAGCCGATACCGACGCCGCCGCCATGGTGCAACGACACCCAGGTGGCGCCGCTCGCACAGTTGAGCAGCGCATTGAGCAGCGGCCAGTCGGACACCGCATCGGAGCCGTCGCGCATCGCCTCGGTCTCGCGGTTCGGGCTTGCCACCGAGCCGCTGTCGAGATGATCGCGGCCGATCACGATCGGCGCCTTGAGCTCGCCGCGCGCCACCATCTCGTTGAAGGCAAGGCCGAGGCGATGCCGGTCGCCGAGACCGACCCAACAGATTCGCGCCGGCAGTCCTTGAAACTTGATACGCGCCTTCGCCATATCGAGCCAGTTGTGCAGATGGCTATCGTTCGGCATCAGCTCCTTGACCTTGGCATCGGTCTTGAAGATGTCCTCGGGATCCCCCGACAGCGCCGCCCAGCGGAACGGACCGACACCGCGGCAAAACAGCGGACGGATATAGGCCGGCACGAAACCCGGAAAATCGAACGCCTGCTTCAGGCCCATGTCCTTGGCCATCTGGCGGATATTGTTGCCGTAATCGAGCGTCGGGATTCCCTGCGCGTGAAAATCCAGCATGGCCTGGACGTGATCGACCATCGAGGTCTTGGCGGCCGTCTCGACCGCCTTCGGGTCGGCGGCACGACGCGCTTCCCAATCGGCGAGCGACCATCCTTTCGGCAGGTAGCCGTTGATCGGATCATGCGCACTTGTTTGGTCGGTGACGATGTCCGGCCGCACGCCGCGGCGCACCAGTTCCGGAAAGATCTCGGCCGCGTTGCCGAGCAAGCCTACCGAAACGGGTTTCCGAGCTACGGCAGCATCGGCAATGATTGCGAGGGCTTCGTCGAGCGTCGTCGCCTGGCGATCGAGATAACCCGTGCGCAGCCGCATCTCGATGCGGCTCGGCTGGCATTCGACGGCGAGCATCGAGGCGCCGGCCATGGTCGCGGCCAGCGGTTGGGCGCCACCCATGCCACCCAGGCCCGCCGTCAGGATCCATTTTCCGGCGAGACTGCCGCCGTAGTGCCGGCGACCGACCTCGACGAACGTCTCGTACGTCCCCTGCACGATCCCCTGGCTGCCGATATAGATCCATGAGCCCGCCGTCATCTGGCCGTACATCATCAGGCCTTGCCGATCGAGTTCGTTGAAATGATCCAGCGTCGCCCAATGCGGCACCAGGTTCGAATTCGCGATCAACACGCGCGGCGCGTCCGCATGCGTGCGAAAGATTCCGACCGGCTTGCCGGACTGCACCAGCAGCGTCTGGTCGCCTTCGAGCTTGCGCAAGGAGGCCGCAATCCGGTCAAAGCTCTCCCAGTCGCGCGCCGCGCGGCCGATGCCGCCATAGACCACGAGCTCGCTGGGACGCTCCGCGACATCAGGGTCTAAATTGTTCATCAGCATGCGCAGCGGCGCTTCGGTCAGCCAGCTCTTCGCGCTGATGTCGGCGCCGCGGGGAGCACGGATGATACGTTCGTTATCCAGTCGGCGATTCATGACGGATGTCCTGTCGGCTAAGCAAGTTTTGGAAATGGATCGGTCGAAAGGGCCGCAATCGCGGCAGCGGGCAACGCGTCGGCCTCGATCAGCCTCGCTGCCCGCGCCAGATCATCGGCCATGTAGCGGTCCGCCGCGAGCGCCGGCACATGCGCACGCAACGCGGCGATAACGGCGGCGAGCGGCGCGCTGGTCGCATGCGGCGCGCGCAGTGAGATGCCCTGCGAAGCCACCAGCAGCTCGATGCCGAGGATGGCGGCAAGATTGTCGGCCATGTCGGACAGCCGGCGCGCGGCATGCGCGGCCATCGAGACGTGATCCTCCTGATTGGCGCTGGTCGGCGTGGAATCGATCGAACACGGCATCGCACGCTGCTTGTTCTCGGCATAGAGCGCGGCCGCGGTGACCTCAGCGATCATGAACCCGGAATTGATGCCGGGCTCCGGCGTCAGGAACGGCGGCAGGCCGAAGTTCAGGGCGGGGTCGACAAGGGTCGCGATCCGCCGTTCGCTGGTCGCACCGATCTCCGAGAGCGCCAGCGCGATCTGGTCGGCGGCGAACGCCACCGGCTCGGCATGGAAATTGCCGCCTGAGACAATCTCGCCGGTCTCGACCAGAACCAGCGGATTGTCGGTCACGGCATTGGCTTCAATGGTCAGTCCGCGCGCGGCTTGCGCGAGCAGATCGAGCACGGCGCCCGCGACCTGAGGCTGGCAGCGCAGGCAATATGGGTCCTGCACGCGCTCGTCGCCTTCGAGATGCGATTGCCTGATGTCGCTGCCGTCGAGCAGCGCGGTCAGGGCCGCAGCCGCGGCGATCTGCCCGTCATGGCCGCGCAGGGATTGAATCTCGGGACGAAACGGCACCGTAGAGGCCATCGCCGCGTCGACCGATAGCGCACCAGTCACCAGCGCGGCACAGGCCAGACGATGCGCGCGCAGCAGGCCGGAGATGGCGTAGGCGGTGGAAAACTGCGTGCCGTTGATCAGCGCGAGTCCTTCCTTGGGACCGAGCGTCAACGGCGCAAGGCCGGCGGCGGCCAGCGCTTCGCCACCCGGCACGATCTTGCCATCAAGGAATGCCTGCCCTTCCCCGATCATGACCGCAGTCATATGCGCCAGCGGCGCCAGATCGCCGGAGGCGCCGACCGAGCCCTGCTGCGGCACCAGCGGTGAGACGCCGTGGGCCAACATGCCCTGCAACTGCTCGATGACATCACGCCGCACGCCGGATGCGCCGCGGCCGAGCGAAATCACCTTCAACGCCATCATCAGGCGCACGATCGGCTCCGGTGTGGCAGGGCCTACCCCGCAGCAATGCGACAGGATCAGGTTGCGCTGAAGCAGTGCGGTCTGATCGGGCGCGATGCGCGTCGACGCCAGCTTTCCGAAACCGGTATTGATGCCGTAGACGGGAACGTCGATCTGCGCGGCCTTCGCCACGATCGTTGCAGCCGCCTCGACGCGCGGCCAGAACGATGGATCGAGCACGATGGGTGCGCCGGCGAGCACACGCGCCAGCACGTCGAGGCCAACTGTTCCGGGGGTTACGACATCAGGCGCGACCGGATCGCTCATTGCCCCCTCCACACCCGGCGGTGCAGCGGATTGAATCCGATGCGGTAAACCAGTTCGGCCGGACGCTCGATGTCCCAGATCGCCAGGTCACACCATTTGCCGGCATCTAACGTGCCGGTCTCGGCGAGCACGCCGAGCGCGCGCGCACCTTCCCGCGTCACGCCTGTGAGGCATTCCGCGACGGTCATCCGGAACAGGGTTGCACTCATGTTCATCGCCAGCAACAGCGAGGTCAGCGGCGAGCTGCCGGGATTGCAGTCGGTCGCCAGCGCCATGTGCACGCCGTGCTTCCGGAACAGCTCGACCGGCGGCTTCTGCGTCTCGCGAATGAAATAGAACGCGCCGGGCAGCAGCACCGCCACGGTCCCCGCCTTCCGCATCGCGACCGCACCGGCTTCATCCGTGTGCTCCAGATGATCGGCCGACAGCGCGGCGAATTTTGCGGCGAGCGCCGCGCCGCCGAGATTCGACAGCTGATCCGCGTGCAGCTTGACGGGCAATCCGAGCGCGCGCGCTGCCTCGAACACCCGCGCCGTCTGCTCGGCAGAAAACGCGATGCCCTCCATGAAACCGTCGACCGCATCGGCAAGACCGGCCTTGGCCACCGCCGGCAGCATCTCGTTGCAGACCAGATCGATGTAGCGGTCCTTGTCGCCATCGGCCTCTGGCGGCAGCGCATGCGCACCGAGAAACGACGTGCGGATGGCAACCGGCCGCTCGCGGCCGAGCCTGCGTGCGGCCGCCAGCTGCCTCATCTCGGTCTCGGCATTGAGGCCATAGCCGGACTTGATCTCGACGGTGGTTGCACCCTCGCCGATCAGCGCGTCGAGCCGCGGCAATGCGCCGGCGACGAGCTCGGCCTCGGTCGCCTTGCGCGTCGCGGCAACGGTCGAGACGATGCCGCCGCCCGCGCGCGCGATCTCCTCATAGCTCGCGCCCTTCAGGCGAAGCTCGAACTCATGCGCGCGATTGCCGCCGAAGACGAGATGGGTGTGGCAATCGACCAGTCCCGGCGTAATCCAGCGGCCGGCACAATCGATCCGTTCAACGGCGTCCGCATCGACGGGAAAATCCGACTGCGTGCCTGCATAGACGATGCGGCCGTCGCGCGCTGCGATCAGACCCTGCTCGATCTCACCGAGATCGGCGCGATCGCCACGCATCGTGGCGACCCGGGCGTTGTGCCAGATGCGGTCGAAACGCTCTGCCATGTGATCGTCCCCTCGAGCTGGGATGCTTGACTTATATGTCTAGACATATAATCGTGCCCGGGTTCTGTCCAGCCGGCATGGAAAAATGACACGCCTGCATTTCGCATTCGCGCTGCTGCCTGCGGGCTGGGCCAATGATGTGCAAGTCGTCATCGCCGACGGCGCGATCGCCTCAGTAACGCCGGGCGTTGCGCCCGCCGTCGATGACGAACGCCACCAATTGGCGGTTCCGGGATTGGCGAGCCTGCACAGCCACGCATTTCAGCGCGGCATGGCCGGCCTTGCCGAATTGCGCGGCGATACGACCGATACGTTCTGGACCTGGCGCGAGACGATGTATCGCTTTGCGCTAGCGATGACGCCGGACGATGTCACAGCCGTTGCGACGCTGCTCTATGTCGAGATGCTCGAGCGCGGCTTTACCCGCGTCGGCGAGTTTCACTATCTCCACCACGATCGCGACGGTTCGCCCTACGCCAATCCTGCCGAGATGGCCGTGCGCATTGCGGAGGCGACTGATGCCTCCGGCATCGGGCTCACGCTGCTGCCGAGCTTTTATGCCCACGGCACCTTCGGCGGCGCAGCACCGCATGCCGGGCAGCGCCGCTTCATCTGCTCGGTCGATCAGTTCGCCGCGCTGATGGCAGCTTCGCGCGAGGCGATCCGGACTCTCCCTGGCGCCAACATCGGCGTTGCCCCGCACAGCCTGCGCGCAGTGGCGCCCGACGAGCTGGCGGCGATCATCCCGCTTGCCGGGGCGGAGCCGATCCACATCCACGCCGCCGAACAGGTGCGTGAGGTCGAAGATTGCATGGCCTGGTCAGGCCAACGGCCGGTGCAATGGCTGCTCGAAAACGCCCCGGTCAATCAGCGCTGGTGCCTGATTCACGCAACCCACATGACGGAGCAGGAAGTCACAGCGCTCGCCCGCAGCGGCGCCGTGGCCGGCCTCTGCCCCGTCACCGAAGCAAGCCTCGGCGACGGCATCTTTTCCGCGCGCGAATTCCTCGCCGCCGGCGGCCGGTTCGGCATCGGGACCGATTCCAACGTGCTGATCGGCGTCGCCGACGAGCTTCGCCAACTCGAATACGGCCAGCGGCTGAAGCACCGCGAGCGCAACGTGCTCTCGGGGCGTCTCGGCGCATCTACCGGCCGCGCTCTGTTCGATCACGCGCTCGCGGGCGGCGCGCAGGCTCTGGCGCAAACCAACGCCGGGCTTGTGTCCGGCGCGCGCGCCGACATCGTCAGCCTCGGCACCACACACCCGTCCCTGGCGGGGCGATTGGGCGATGCCGTCCTCGATGGCTGGCTGTTTGCAGCCGGAGGCGACGCGATCGATTGCGTCTGGGCCGGCGGCGACAAGGTTGTCGCCGGCGGACGGCACCGGTTGCGCGACATGGCACGCGAGCGGTTCAATGCGTGCGTCCGAAGGCTCGTGGCATGAGCCTCGCTTCCGATCAGGCCAGACCGGGCGCCGCCGAAAAACCGACGCTCTACAAGCGGATCCGGCTCGACATCGAGACGCGGATCCTGACCGGCGAATGGCCGCCGGGCCACCGCATTCCCTTCGAGCACCAGTTGATGGCGCGCTATCGCTGCTCGCGCATGACGGTGAACAAGGCGCTGTCGGAACTGGCGCAGGCCGATCTGATCGAGCGGCGGCGGCGCGCCGGCTCATTCGTGCGCCGTCCGCAGCATCTGTCGGCGGTGCTCAAGATCGCCGACATCCGCGCCGAGATCACCGCGCTCGGCCGCAGCTACGGCTATCAACTGATCGATTGCCGGCGACGCACCGCGACCGCAGCCGATCGCGCCCGGCTCGGCGTGAGCACGGCAGGCAAGGTGATCGTGATCGCCTGCCGGCACAGCGCCGACAATGTTCCATTCGCCGTCGAGGACAGGCTGATCGATCTCTCCACGGTTCCGGAGGCCGCAACTGCGGACTTTTCACACGAACCGCCGGGATCGTGGCTGCTGCATCACGTGCCGTGGACCGAGGCCGAACATACGATCAGCGCTGTCGTTGCAGACGATCGCACAGCCAAGGCGCTCCACATCGCTGTCGGCTCGCCCTGTCTCGTGATCGACCGCTACACCTGGCGCAGCGCACGCACGGTGACGGCGGTGCGGCTGCATTATCCAGGCGAGACGCACCGGCTGGTGGCTCGCTTCAAGGGAGGCTGAGGACGCCTTGCGCGGCATATTTCATGCAATGCATCATGGGCCACCATCCGCCGACAGGCTTCGTGCGGCAATCCGCCGCGACTGACGTGAAGACATCACTGACATGACGACATCAACTGGGTTCAATCCATCGTTCAAGGGGTCGACAATCATGCTTTCGTTCAAGCTATTGCCTGCAATCGCAGTGTTGCTCGCGTCCACCGCCGCGTCAGCGGATGACGTCAAGGTCGGCGTCGGCATCTCCGGGTGGACCGGCTTCGCGCCGCTGACGCTCGCCAAGGAAGCCGGCATCTTCAAGAAGAACGGCCTCGACGTGACCTTGAAGAAGATCCCGCAGAAGGACCGCCATCTCGCGATTGCCTCGGGCGACATCCAGTGCGCCGCGACGACGGTG
Organism: Bradyrhizobium uaiense; assembly: GCF_010811875.1. Lineage (GTDB taxonomy): Bacteria > Pseudomonadota > Alphaproteobacteria > Rhizobiales > Xanthobacteraceae > Bradyrhizobium > Bradyrhizobium uaiense. The sequence continues at coordinate 22,442 of NZ_VKHP01000037.1, read as the reverse complement.
GAGACCTGGATCTCCTGGAACGCCAATGGCGTTGCGACCAAGCAGATCTTCCAGCTTGACAAGAGCTATGGCGCCGACGGCATGGCCGTGCGCAATGACGTCGCCGCGATCAAGGACCTCAAGGGCAAGACCGTTGCGGCATCGGCGCCGGGCACCTCGCCCTATTTCGCGCTGGCCTGGATGCTGAAGAAGAACGGCCTCACGGTAAAGGACGTCACCGTGGTCAACCTGGAGCCTGCTGCTGCGGCGCAGGCTTTCGTCTCCGGCCAGAACGACGCCGCGATGACCTACGAGCCTTACCTATCGACGGTGCGGGCCGCGCCCGACAAGGGCAAGATCATCGCCACCACACTCGACTATCCGATCGTGATGGACACATTCGGCTGCACCCCGAAATTCCTGACCGACAATCCGAAGGCGGCGCAGGCGCTGGCCAACAGCTATTTCGAGGCGCTCGACATGATCGCCAAGGATCAGGCCAAGGCCTACGAGATCATGGGCGCCGACGTGAAGCAGTCCGGCGAGCAGTTCGGCAACTCGGCAAAGTATCTGCGCTGGCAGGACAAGGCCGCCAACCAGAAGTTCTTCGCCGGAGACTTCCTCACCTTCAACAAGGACGCCGCGGAGCTGCTGCTCGAGGTCGGCATCATCAAAGCCGCGCCGAAGATCGAAGACATCTACGACGCGAGCTTCATCAAGTAGCCCAGCAACGAATTTGGCCGATCCCGCCTCGCAACACCGCGGGCGGGATCAGCGCATGAGATACGCCCGGATCAATTGATGCGTCCCCTCGAACCCACCACATCGAAGCGGCGCGTGGCCTATGGTCTCGCCTTCTTCGTGCTGTTCGTCGCCCTCTGGTCGTGGGCAACGTTCGGCGGCCATGTGTCGAAGACCTTCCTCGCCAACCCGCTCACGATGGTGCAGGAGGGCTATGAGCTGCTCGCCAGGCAAGGCTTCCTGTTCGACATCGGAATGACGATCTGGCGCGTGATCGGCGGCTTTGCCCTTGCCGCCGTCATCGCGGTGCCGCTCGGCGTGCTGATGGGGGCCTACAAGCCGGTCGAGGCCTTCCTCGAACCGTTCGTGTCCTTTGCGCGCTATCTGCCGGCCTCGGCCTTCATCCCGCTGCTGATCCTGTGGGCGGGCATCGGCGAGCTGCAAAAGCTGCTGGTGATCTTCATCGGCGCGGTGTTCCAGATCATCCTGATGGTGGCCGTCACTGTCGGCGCCACGCGGCGCGACCTGGTCGAGGCCGCCTACACGCTCGGCGCGCGCGACAGCGGCATCATCCGCCGCGTGCTGCTGCCCTCCGCCGCGCCCGAGATCGCAGAGATCCTCAGGCTGGTGCTCGGCTGGGCCTGGACCTATGTCATCGTCGCCGAGCTGATCGGCTCGTCGTCGGGCATCGGACACATGATCACCGACAGCCAGGCACTGCTCAACACCGGCCAAATCATCTTCGGCATCATCGTCATCGGGCTGATCGGCCTGATCTCCGACTTCCTGTTCAAGGCCTTCAACGCCTGGCTGTTCCCATGGAAGTTCGCATGACCGTGCTCAGGATCGATCAGGTCTCGCGAACCTTCCCCGCCCGCGCCGGCCACGCCCCGACCCGCGCGCTCGAACCGACCACGCTCGATGTCGGCGACAACGACTTCGTCACCATCCTCGGCCCCTCCGGCTGCGGAAAGTCCACCCTGCTGCGGATCATCGCCGGGCTCGACCGGCCGACCAGCGGACGCGTCACCCTCGACGGCCGCGAAGTCACTGGCCCCGGCGCTGATCGCGGCGTGGTGTTTCAGTCCTACACGCTGTTTCCCTGGCTGACCGTGCGCGAGAACATCGCCTTCGGCCTGCGCGAGCGCGGCGTTCCGCAGGCCGAGCGCCACGATATCGCCGACGCCTTCATCCGGCGGGTCGGACTGTCGGGCTTCGAAAATCACTGGCCCAAGCAGCTGTCGGGCGGCATGCAGCAGCGCACGGCGATTGCCCGGGCGCTGGCCAACGATCCCAAGATCCTGCTGCTCGACGAGCCGTTCGGCGCGCTCGACAACCAGACGCGGGCGCTGATGCAGGAGATGCTGCTCGGGATCTGGGAACGCGACCAGAAGACGGTGCTGTTCGTCACCCACGACATCGAGGAAGCGATCTTCCTCGGCAGCCGCGTCATCGTCATGAGCGCGCGCCCCGGCCGCATCAAGGCGGAGATCGCGGTCGACCTGCCGCATCCCCGCTCCTACAAGATCAAGACCACGCCGGAATTCGTCGCGCTCAAGGAGCGGCTGGTCGAGGAAATCCGCACCGAAGCCTTGAAGGTTGCCGAACAGGCCTGACGACCAGCCTCGCCGTCAGTGACTGATCATCCAGGGGCGCGCGGTTGGAAAGCCCTTGGCGCCGCTCTTGGACTTAGTCATCAGCCGCGCCGGCTTCTTCTTTCCCGATGGGGAGCAGCAGCCGCAGCCCGGGCCGTGCGCGGCCTTGTACTGATCGAGCGTCTTCGGCGCGTGCCGGCTCTGCTCGTTGGTGGCGTGCGCCTTGCGCTTCTCCGAGGGCATGCAGAAGAACGCCGGCGCTGTCAGGATCACGCGCGGCGACGTCGCCTCGCATTGCGGACAGTGCTGCGGCAGGTCGCATTCCGCCATCGGCCGCATGTCGGTGAAGGGCCCGCAGTCGTTGCAGAGATATTCGTAGATCGGCATTTCACTCATCCTTGCGCTGTCGTGAGATCCGGCGATGGATGCGGGGCGGCCAATACGCGACCGTCCCGCACCCTTCGCGCAGGGATTCACTTGTCGGGCGAGATCGGCATCTGGACGTCGCCCTTGATGTGCTTGATCGGTCCCGCCGCCGACGGCATCACGTCGAAGTCGAAGATCTCCGTCGGCAGCCACAGCGTCGCGCAGGCATTAGGCACGTCGACCACACCGGAGATGTGGCCCTGGCACGGCGCGGTGCCGAGGATCGAGTAGGCCTGGGCGCCGGAATAGCCGAACTTCTTCAGATACTCGATCGCGTTCAGACAGGCCTGGCGATAGGCGATGTGGACGTCGAGATAATGCTGCTTGCCGGCCTCGTCGACCGAGATGCCCTCGAAGATCAGATAGTCCTTGTAGTTCGGCGTGATCGGCGACGGCTTGAACACGGGGTTCTTGATGCCGTATTTCGAAACGCCGTCCTTGATGACGTCGACCTTGATGTGCAGCCAGCCGGCCATTTCGATCGCGCCGCAGAAGGTGATCTCGCCGTCGCCCTGGCTGAAATGCAGATCGCCCATCGAGAGCCCGCCGCCCGGCACATAGACCGGGAAGTAGATCTTCGAGCCGCGCGACAGATCCTTGATGTCGCAATTGCCGCCATGCTCGCGCGGCGGCACGGTGCGGGCGCCCTCAAGCCCGATCTTGGCCTTGACGTCGCCCTTGGCCTGGCCGGCATGCGCGGTCGGCGCGAACGGCGGATTGGCGAGGCCCGGCACGCGGGTCGGGTTGGTCGCGATCAGCTCGGCCTCGCGCTTGTTCCAGGCCGCCAGCATCTTGGCATCGGGCAGACAGCCGATCAGGCCGGGATGGATCAGGCCGGCGAAGTTCACGCCGGGGACGTGACGCGACGAGGTGTGGAGGCCTTTGATGTCCCAGATCGACTTCTGCGCCAGCGGGAAATGATCGGTGAGGAAACCGCCGCCATTTTGCTTGGAGAAGAAGCCGTTGAAGCCCCACAGGCTCTCCTTCAACGGACCGACGTCGAGCAGGTCGACGACCAGGAGATCACCGGGCTCGGCGCCCTCGACGCCGATCGGGCCGGACAGGAAGTGCACGATCGACAGATCGATGTCGCGCACGTCATCGGCGGAATCGTTGTTCTTGATGAAGCCGCCGGTCCAGTCGACGGTCTCGATGATGAAGTCGTCGCCGGGGCTGACCCACTCGACGATCGGAACCTCCGGATGCCAGCGGTTATGGATCTTGTCGTTCTCATAGGCCGACTTGCTGAGATCGACCTTGATCAGTGTATCTGGCATCGCAATGCTCCCCTTGAGGTTAGTGGTTAGACAGACAGGTATTTTGATATCTGTGCGGCATCGACGCTGGCGCGCGGATCGTCGCGGACGATCTCGCCGTTCTCGATGACGAGGACGCGGTCGGCGATGTCGAGCGCGAAGCTCAGGACCTGCTCGGAGACGACGATCGACAGCCCGCGCTCATCCCGGATCCGCTTCAGGGTCCGCGCCATGTCCTTGATGATCGACGGCTGGATGCCTTCGGTCGGCTCGTCGAGCAGCAGCACCTTCGGCTTGGTCGCGAGCGCACGGGCGATCGCAAGCTGCTGCTGTTGTCCACCCGAGAGATTGCCGCCGCGCCGGCCCTTCATCTCGAGCAGCACCGGGAACAACTCGTAGATATCACCGGGCACCTCGGAGCCACCTGACACCACGAGCCCGGTCTCGATGTTCTCCCTGACCGTCATGGTGGAGAAGATCATGCGGCCCTGCGGCACATAGGCGAGACCCTTCGCCACCCGCTCGTAGCTCTTCATCGCACCGAGTTCGGTGCCATCCATGGTCACCTTGCCGCTCTTGGCCGGCAGGATGCCCATCAGCGACTTCATCAGCGTGGTTTTGCCCATGCCGTTGCGGCCCATGATCGCAACGATCTCGTTGGGCGCGACCGAGACGTTAAGGCCGTGCAGCACCTCGCTCTGGCCGTAGGCGACGTGAAGATCATTGATTGCCAGCATCGTTCCAGTCCTCAGTGACCCAGGTAAACTTCAATGACCTTCGGATCGTTCTTGACGTGCTCCATCGTCCCCTCGGACAGGATCTGTCCCTGGTGCAGCACCGTGACCTTGTGGGCGATGTCCTCGACGAACTTCATGTCGTGCTCGATCACCAGCACCGAGCGGTCCTTGATGATGCGGTTGAGCAGCTCGGCGGTCTTGGCGCGCTCGGAGACGCTCATGCCGGCGACAGGTTCGTCCAGCATCAGCAGGTCCGGGTCCTGGATCAGCAGCATGCCGATCTCCAGCCACTGCTTCTGGCCGTGGCTGAGCTGGTCGGCATAGGTATTGAGCCGATCCTTCAGGAAGATCATCTCGGCGACCTCCTCGACCCGCTGCTTGACGGTGTCGTCGCGCTGGAAGGTCAGCGAGCCGAACACGGTGCGGCCGCGCGGGAAGGAAATCTCGAGGTTCTCGAACACGGTGAGATCCTCGAACACCGACGGCGTCTGGAATTTGCGCCCCACCCCGGCCTGCACGATCTCGTTCTCGCGCAATCTCGTCAGCTCCTGGCCGCGGAACTGGATCGAGCCTGACGTCGCCTTTGTCTTGCCGCAGATCAGGTCCAGCACCGTGGTCTTGCCGGCGCCGTTCGGGCCGATGATGACGCGGATCTCGTTCTCCTCGACATAGAAGGAGAGATCGTTCACGGCCTTGAAGCCGTCAAAGGACACGGTGAGACCGGAAACCGCGAGCAGGAATTCCTTGGGCTGATGGCCGACGAGCATGATGGTCCCTCCTCACTCGGCCGGTGCGCCGTCGGCGATCATGCCGGCCGCCGATTTCGATTTGCGCGATGACAGCAGGCGATCGATGCGGGGCTGGATGTGATCCGCCCAGATCCCGGACAGCCCGTTGGGGAAGGCCAGCACGACCGCGATGAACAGCGCGCCAAGGCCGAACAGCCAGAGCTGCGGGAAGGATTCCGAAAGGCTGGTCTTGGCGAAATTGACCAGCAGCGCGCCCCACACCGCGCCGAAGATCGACATCCGGCCGCCGACCGCGGTGTAGATCACCATCTCGATCGACGGCACGATGCCGACGAAGGACGGCGACATGAAGCCGACTTCGAGCGTGAACATGGCGCCGCCGATCGCAGCGAACACCGCCGCGGCGCAGAACGCGAAGATCTTGAAGTTGGCGACGCTGTAACCGGAGAAGCGCACGCGATCCTCCTGCTCCCTCATCGCCACCAGGATGCGCCCGAGTTTTGTCAGCCGGATGAATTGCGCGGCGACGATGCATCCGAACAGCAGCACAACCTCGACGAAATACAGAATGAACTTGGCGTGATCGGTGCGGATGTCCCAGCCGTGCAGTGTGCGCAGGTCGGTGATGCCGTTGATGCCGCCGGTGTAGCCCTGTTGCCCCACGATCAGGATGGTGAGGATCGCGGCGATCGCTTGCGTGATGATCGCAAAGTAAACGCCGCCGACCCGACGCTTGAACATCGCGGCGCCGATGATCAGCGCGAAGAACGCGGGAACCAGCAAGATCGCCAGCAGCGTGACCGGAAAACTGTGGAACGGCTTCCAGAAGAAAGGCAGCGAGGTGAGCTGGTTCCAGTCCATGAAGTCGGGGATGCCCGGCGTCGACTGGATCTTGGTGTTCGCAACCGAGGACGCCTCGAGCTTGAGATACATCGCCATGCAGTAGCCACCGAGGCCGAAGAACACGCCCTGGCCCAGGCTCAGGATGCCGCCATAGCCCCAGCACAGCACGAGGCCGATGCCGACGAAGGCATAGGTCAGGTATTTGGCAACGAGGTTGAGGCGGAAGATATCCAGCGACAGCGGCAGGATGAGAAGCAGCAGCACCGCGAGCGCAAGGAAGCCGAGCAGTTCAGAGCGATTGAAAAAGCGCGAGTTGATCATGACCAGCCTGCTTGTTCTTATTTGCGGACCTTGAGCGCGAAGAGCCCCTGCGGACGCACCATCAGGATCCCGACGATGGTCAGCAGCGTGATCACCTTGGCCATCGATCCCGACAGGAAGAACTCCAGCGTCGACTGGGTCTGCGAGATCGAGAAGGCGGAGGCGATGGTGCCGAACAGCGAAGCGGCGCCGCCGAACACGACGACCAGGAAGGTGTCGACGATGTAGAGCTGGCCGGCGGTCGGCCCGGTCGAGCCGATCATGGTGAAGGCCGAGCCCGCAATGCCGGCAATGCCGCAACCCAGCCCAAAGGTGTAGCGATCGACCTTCTCGGTGTTGATGCCGACGGCCCCCGCCATCACGCGGTTCTGCACCACGGCGCGCACCTGCTTGCCCCAGCTCGACCAGAACAGGATGTAGAAGACGACGGTCGTGATCAGGATCGTCAACGCCATCACGAACATGCCGTTGATCGGGATCTGGATGGAGTCGGTCGCCTGCCAGGAGCCCATCATCCATTCCGGCAGCTCAACGCCGACCTCACGCGCGCCGAAGATCGAGCGATAGGCCTGCTGCAGGATCAGGCTGAGGCCCCAGGTCGCCAGCAGCGTGTCGAGCGGACGCTTGTAGAGATGACGTATCAGCGCCCACTCGACCAGCATGCCGAGCGCGCCGGAGGTGATGAACGCCAGGATCATCGCGATGAAGAAGTAACCGGGGAACAGCCAGGGCGCGACGTGCTGCACGGCGTTCGACGTCATCCAGGTGACGTAGGCACCCAGGATCATGAACTCGCCATGCGCCATGTTGATGACGCCCATCTGGCCGAAGATGATGGCAAGCCCCAGTGCCATCAGCACATAGACGGAGAACAGGATGAGCCCGGCAAATCCCTGCATCGCAAGGATGGCGCCGAGATCGCTGATCGAATAGTCGCCGAACATCTATCGTCCTCCAATCCAGGGCATGCGCCGCGACAAAACGGCGCCCGATCGGCGGCGTGGGCGGTGACGTCCACGCCGCGATGCGTTGAGGTGAAGTTGCGCTTTAGGCGCGCAGCCTCACTGGTAGCCCTTGGGGAACGGATCCGGCTCGACGAGATCGGCGGTCTCGTAGATCAGCTCATACTGGCCATCGGCCTTGGCGCGTCCGACGCGGGTCTTCGACCAGAGGTGATGGTTCTCGTGGATCCGGACATAACCCTCCGGAGCGCCCTTGAACTCGACGCCGGGCGATGCGGCCGCGATCTTGTCGATGTCGAAGGAGCCCGCCTTCTCCACCGTCAATTTCCACAGCCACGGGCCGAGATAGGCAGCCTGGGTGACGTCTCCGATCACAGTCTTCTCGCCCCACATCTTCTTGAACGCGGGCACGAAGGCCTTGTTGTTCGGATTGTCGAGCGACTGGAAGTACTTCATGCAGGCATAGGCGCCCGCGATGTTCTCGCCGCCGATGCCGTCGATCTCGTCCTCGGTGACCGAGATCGTGAGCAGCGTCTGCTTCGACAGGTCGATGCCGGCCGCCTTGAGCTGCTTGTAGAACGCGACGTTCGAGCCACCGACGATGATCGCGTAGATCACGTCGGGCTTGGTCAGCTTGATCTTGTTGATGACCGAGTTGAACTGGGTCGAGCCGAGCGGGAAGTATTCCTCGCCGACCACCTTGCAGCCCTGCAGATGGTTCTCGATGTGCTTGCGCGCGATCTTGTTCGAGGTGCGCGGCCAGATGTAATCCGAGCCGAGCAGATAGAAGCTCTTGGCGCCCTTGGTCTTGTTGACCCAGTCGAGGCCGGCGATGATCTGCTGGGTTGCTTCCTGACCGGTGTAGATCACGTTCTTGGACTGCTCGAGGCCTTCATAGAAGGTCGGGTAGTACAGCATGCCGTTGTACTGCTCGAACACCGGCAGCACCGCCTTGCGCGAGGCCGAGGTCCAGCAGCCCATCACGGCCGCGCATTTGTCGTTGACCAGGAGCTTCTTGGCCTTTTCCGCGAAGGTCGGCCAGTCGCTCGCGCCGTCCTCCTGGATGAACTTGATCTTGCGGCCGAGCACGCCGCCGGCGGCGTTGATCTGCTCGATCGCGAGCTTCTCGGCCTCGACCGACCCGGTCTCGGAAATCGCCATGGTGCCGGTCACCGAATGCAGGATGCCGACCGTGACTTCGCTATCGGTGACTGCAAGGCCGGTAGTGTTGACCGCAGAGGTTGCAGGAACTTCGGCAAAAGCGGGACGGCCCAGCATCGAAACGGCCGGCAATGCGGCCATTCCCATCAAGAGCTTGCGCCGGAGCGGAGACTTCAGGCCTGGTTTGGTTTCGTCTGACATGAGCACCCCATCTGGTTCGAGAACGCTTATTGATCGGGCGAGGATTGCTCACTTTTGTGCAGCGCACTGATACGTGAGATCGCGTATACTGCACCGCAAAATAGCGACGTAGGTTTTTGGTACGGGATTTGCCCGCGATCAGCGCATCGTGGACCAGGAGTTCAAACGAGTGGCAGGGCGGCAGCGGATAGACCGCGTCAGGCGCCAATACAATCAATGGGTCGCCAACCAGACGCTGGAAGACTACGCGCTGCGCTTCACCGCCAAGAGCGCGCGGCGCTGGTCTGCCGCCCGCGTGGCCAACACGGCCCTCGGCGCGATCTCCTTCCTCGCACTGGAGGCAATCGGCGGCACCATCACGCTGAACTACGGCGCAATGAACGCCTCCGCCGCGATCCTGGTCGTCAGCGTCATCATCTTCCTCTGCGGACTGCCGATCGCCTACCATGCCGCGAAAAGCGGCATCGACATCGACTTGCTGACCCGCGGCGCCGGCTTCGGCTATATCGGCTCGACCATCACCTCGCTGATCTACGCCTCCTTCACTTTCATCTTCTTCGCGATCGAGGCGGTGATCCTGGCCAGCGCGCTGGACATGTGCTTCGGCATCCCACGGCCGATCGGTTACCTGATCAGCGCGGTCGTGATCATTCCGCTCGTCGTCTACGGCATCACGCTGATCAGCCGCTTCCAGCTCTGGACCCAGCCGCTGTGGGTGATCCTCCACATCATGCCGTTCGCGGCGATCGCCTGGGCTAACCCGCATTCGTTCACCGAGTGGCGCAAGTTCGCCGGCGAGCACGGCGATCCCGCAGGGAATCTCGACCTGCTGCTGTTCGGCACGGCGGCCTCCGTCGTGTTCGCGCTGGTGGCGCAGATCGGCGAGCAGGTCGACTTCCTGCGCTTCCTGCCGCGGGACCGGCGTACCTCGCGCAAGGCCTGGTGGATCGCACTGCTCTCTGCCGGTCCCGGCTGGATCGTGCTCGGCGCGCTCAAGCTGCTGGCCGGTTCGTTCCTGGCCTTCTTCGCGCTCAGCCACGGCGTCTCGGCCGAGCACGCGGCCGAGCCGGCGAATATGTATCTCGAAGCCTTCCGCTACGTGCTGTCGCAGCCGGATCTCGCGATGGCGCTGACCGGTACCTTCGTGATCCTGTCGCAGGTCAAGATCAACGTCACCAACGCCTATGCCGGCTCGATCGCCTGGTCGAATTTCTTCTCCCGCCTCACCCATTCGCATCCCGGCCGCGTGGTGTGGCTGGTGTTCAATGTCGTGGTCGCGCTGCTGTTGATGGAGATCGGCGTCTACAAGGCGCTGGAGCAGACGCTGGCGCTCTATTCCAATGTCGCGATCGCCTGGGTCGGCGCGCTGGTGGCCGATCTCGTTATCAACAAGCCGCTTGGCTTGCGGCCGCAGCACATTGAGTTCAAGCGCGCCCATCTCTGCGACATCAATCCGGTCGGCGTCGGCGCGATGACGATTGCGACCGTGGTCTCGATCAGCGCGTTCTACGGCCTGTTCGGCCCGACCGCGAAGGCGCTATCCGCCTTCGTGGCGCTCGCCGTCGCCTTCATCACGGCTCCCCTGATTGCCTGGGCGACCAACGGCAAATACTACATCGCGCGCAAGCCGAAGCGGAGCTGGCAGAACCTTGAATCGATCCAGTGCTGTATCTGCGAGCATGCGTTCGAGCCCGAAGACATGGCCGCATGCCCTGCCTATGCCGGCCCGATCTGCTCCCTGTGCTGCTCGCTCGACGCGCGCTGCCACGACCTCTGCAAGCCGCACGGGCGGGTCGGCGCGCAGGTGTCGGAAGCGCTGGGCAAGGTAATGCCGCAACCGATCTACGCCCGGATCAACTCGCAGCTCGGGCATTACCTCGGCGTGTTCGCGGTTTCGGCCGGGCTCGTGGCGCTGGTGCTCGGGCTGATCTACCTGCAGACGACGGCGGCCGTGCATGCCAACGAATTATTGGCCGACGTGCTCTGGAAGGTGTTCTTTGCGCTGACCCTGATCATCGGCGTCGTCGCCTGGCTGTTCGTGCTGGCGCAGCAGAGCCGGCGCGCCGCGGAAGAGGAGACACGCCGGCAGACCACGCTGCTGATCCAGGAAATCGATGCCCACAAGCGCACCGATGCCGAATTGCAGCGCGCCAAGGAAGTCGCCGAGTCGGCCAATCTCGCCAAGAGCCGCTACGTCGTCGGCCTCAGCCACGAGCTTCGCTCGCCGCTCAACGCGATCTCCGGCTACGCGCAATTGCTGGAGCAGGACGATAGCCTGCACGTGCGGCCGCGCGAGCAGGTGCGCGTCGTGCGACGCAGCGCCGATCATCTGTCGGGCTTGATCGACGGCATTCTGGATATCTCCAAGATCGAGGCCGGCCGGCTCTATCTGTCGCGCGACGAGGTGCGGCTGAACGATTTCCTCGAGCAGCTGGTCGGCATGTTCCGCCTGCAAGCCGCCGCCAAGGGCATCGACTTCGTGTTCAGGCGGCCGACTGTGCTGCCGCTCGTGGTCTATGCCGACGAGAAGCGGCTGCGGCAGATCCTGATCAACCTGCTCTCGAATGCGATCAAGTTCACCCAACACGGCGCGGTGCAATTCGTGGTGCACTACCGCAGCCCTGTCGCCGAGTTCGAGGTGATCGATACCGGGCCGGGCATCCAGCCCGACGATCTCGAACGGATCTTCGCGCCCTTCGAACGCGGCGCGCTCGGCGTCACCCAGCCGCAGACCGGCACCGGGCTTGGGCTGACCATCAGCCGCCTGCTCGCGGGCGTGATGGGCGGCGACATCAAGGTGTTGAGCACGGTCGGCACCGGCAGCACATTCCGCGTCAAGCTGCTGCTGTCCGAGGTCACCAATCCGCGCCGCGATGCGCCGGTCGACGCTCCCGTCTACGGCTATCACGGGCCGCGCAAGACCATCCTGATCACCGACGATGATCCGACCCACCGCGACCTCCTGCGCGAAATCCTGGCGCCGCTCGGCTTCATCCTGCTCAGCGCCCCGGACGGACCCGGCTGCCTGGCGCTGGCCCAGCATTGCCGGCCCGACATGTTCCTGCTCGATATCTCGATGGCGGGCATGGACGGCTGGACGGTCGCGGAAACCCTGCGCTCCGAAGGCCATCACCAGGCACGTATCCTGATGATCTCGGCCAGTGCGCTGGAGGCCCATGGTGCGCCGCTGGCGCAACCATTCCACGACGGCTATCTGATGAAGCCGATCGACATCCCGCGGCTGCTCGAGACCATCCGCCAACTGCTCAAGATCGAGTGGCAGTATGAGGCCGAGCAGGCTCCGAGCCCGCAATGGAAGCCCGAGAGTGGCTCGCGCCCGCCGGTGAAATATGTGGAAGAGCTGATCAGCCTTGGCCAACTCGGCTATATCAGGGCGATCCAACTCAAGCTCGACGAGATCGGCAACGAACATCCCGAACATGCCGATTTCGTCGGCCAGATGCGCACGCTGATCGACCGGTTCGATCTCGATCAATATATGGCGACGTTGAAGACATTGCACAGCTATGACCATTGAACAGAGAAAGCGCGACGTCGCGCTCGTCGTCGACGACTCGCCGGAGACGCTGCGTCTGTTGACCGATGCGCTCGACGGCGCCGGGATGACCGTGATGGTCGCGCTCGACGGGGCGTCGGCGATGCGCATCGTCGACCAGATCACCCCCGATATCGTGCTGCTCGACGCCGTGATGCCCGGTATGGACGGCTTCGAGACCTGCCGGCGGCTGAAGCGCGACGCCGGGCTCGACGGCGTGCCGATCATCTTCATGACCGGGCTTGCCGAAACCGAGCACATCGTGCGCGGGCTGGAAGCCGGCGGCGTCGACTATGTCACCAAGCCGATCGTAGTCGAGGAGATGCTGGCGCGGATCCGGGTCCATCTCGCCAATGCGCGGATGACACAGAGCGCCCGCGCAGCGCTCGACGTTTCCGGCCGCTACCTGCTCGCGGTCAACAGCGCCGGCGCACTACTGTGGGCGACGCCGCAGGCACAGCGGCTGCTGTCCGATACGCTGGCCGACGCCGCCGACAATTTCGTGCTGCCGGAGCCGATGCCGCATTGGCTTGAACAGGCGCAGAAAGGTGTGGCGGGAAAGAAGACCGCGACCGTGGCGTCATTCCCCGGCAACGAGCAGCTTCGCCTGCAGTTCATGGGAAAGCTCGGTCCCAACGAGTTCCTGCTGCGGCTGGCCAAGGACACCAGCGGCGATATGCCGGCCGAGTTCTCCAGCGAGCTCGGCCTGACCACCCGCGAGGGCGAGGTGCTGTCCTGGCTCTCCAAGGGCAAGACCAACCGCGACATCGCGCAGATCCTTGGCCTGAGCCCGCGGACGGTCGACAAGCACCTCGAGCAGATCTACGCCAAGCTAGGGGTCGAGAACCGCACCGCCGCCGCCGCGATCGCGGTCAACGCCAGGCATCGCAAGTCCTGATCTGACGCCGGAGCCGCCGCACTCTCCGGCTCGCACGCTGGAAACTGCGCGCAGCGCAGGGACACTCTACGCATCCGCAGTCGGCAAACTCCCGCTTCGATCAGCGGATGCAGCAGGCTCAATCGACAAGTCCGATTCCGGCTGCGCTTTTCGCCACTGCGCCGGCGTTACTCCCATATGACTCTTGAAGGCGCGCTGAAAGGCGGCCTCGGACTGGTAGCCGACCATCTCCGCAACGGCACCGGTCGAAAGCGATGATTTCCTCAACTCGTTTGCCGCAAGCGTCATCCTGATATCGGCAAGCAGATCGCTGGCCGATCGCCCGAGCTTCTCCTGGAACTGCCGCGCCAGCGTGGCGCGCGACATGTTGCAGAGGCGCGCAAGCTCCGGCAGCGACCAGGTACGCTCGGGCGCGTTGAACATGGCGGCCACCGCCGGCGCGAGCCGGGGATCGCCGACCAGGTCGAGAAGCCCCTGTGATGTTGCATCTGTCTCGCTCGCAAGCCGCAGCACCAGCGCGAACATTGCAGTGGACAGCGCGTTCAGCATGGCGTGGCCGCCGAGATGATCGTCGGCCGTTTCGCTGCGCATCAGGGACACCAGTCCGGCGAGCTGCGCCGCCGTCCCCTTTGCCGTGCGCGCGCCGGCATGCACGACAAGACGCGGCGGAAGATAACTGCGCAACAGGCGGTCGTGCGGAGGTGCGATCGCGAAATGCCCGCACAACAGGTCAAGCCGCTCGTCCGACCCGAGGTTTTCGCTGATCGTGAAATTCTGCGCCGCCCGATTGCGCGCGGGCAGCGGTGACGCCCCGCTGCCGTCGTGCATCACGTGCCACGGGTTGCCCGGCAGCAAAAGAATGTCGCCGGGCTTCAGCAGCAGCGAGCGTCCGCCCGCGGGATCGTCCAGGATCGCCGAGCCGGCAAGCACCGCATGATAGGGGATCTCGTTGGTCGCGCCTGGGCCCTGCTCGATTCGCCAGGGGACGCTGTAACTGCAGCGAATATCGAGCCGCCCGCGCACCGGCATCATCTCGAATAGCCGGCTGAGCCAATCCATGGCCAATCCCCCCAAGGCAGTTCATGAGACGATTGAGCATATAATCGAGCAATATGAACATTCAATGTCTCAAATCCGAATCCTATTTTCACTGCGCAATCGTTCACCACCCCAAACACGGAGTTGCACCATGTCTCGTCTCTCAGTCCCCAATCTCGAAACCGATACCGGCCCGTCGGGCCAGATCTACGCCCAGATCAAGAAGGCGGCCGGTAGTGTCCCGAACGCCTATGCGGCCATCGCCGCCCACGGGCCGGCCGCGCTCAAGTCGATCCTCGCCGCCGATGCCGTGCTGGCCGGCGGCAGCCTGTCGAAGCGCGATCGGGAGATCATCAAGCTCGTGATCAGCGCCGCCGGCGGCTGCGATTACTGTGTCGCCGCGCATTCGCATCTCGGCAGGCTCGCCGGCGTGAACGCCGACGCATTGAAGCAGATCCGCGATGGAGCGCCGACCGGCGATGCCAGGCAAGACACGCTGATCGGTTTCGTCCGCAAGCTTGCGCTGTCGGGCGGCACCGTCAGCGACGCGGATTTCGCCGCGATCAAGGCCGCCGGCTACAGCGACGCGCAACTGGTCGAGATCAGCCTCGCGTTTGCGACCATCGTCTTCACCAACGTCTTCAACCGCATCAACGACACCGACATCGACTTCCCCGCAGTCGCGTGAAGCGGCGGGGGCCGGATGTGGTTCGCCTGACCACGCAATAGACGATCTCGGCTGATCGCGATTGATCGCTGGTGTGCCCTTGCGCGCACCGGCGATCGCGCTGCCGAGCGATTGAGCGGCCGCAGCATCTCTCGACCACAGCGACATGGCAGCCATCATTGTCGCCCAGGTCCGACCGTCTATGACCCTCTAAGGCCGTTTCATAACCCATTGCCGGATTTGCGGAATGCGTTGAAATTGGCCACCCGCTCCACGCGATCGGCTACGCCACTTCCCGCTCGCCGAGGACGCATCGTCTATTCCCATGCAGGAATGGTCCGCAGCCCCTCCGGCCATGACCATAGTTCCGCCGCGCGGTCTGGGTTACAAAATACCTACGGTGTTGTTCTGGGGTGAGTTGATGAAGAAGGACGACGTCACGTGTCCGCGCTGCGGGGCCGGATTTCGACGCCTTGAGCTGGCATCCGGATCAGCAAGCAAGGGCGAGTATCGCTGCCCGGTCTGCGAGACGACGCTCGAGCAGTTCGATGGCGACAGTCTCGTTGCCTATCGCCTCACCATCCAGCCTTCCATTCGCGGGTTGAAGACCTGAGAGTCACGACGCATCGCGTGCCGACGCGATCCGCGATCACGCTCGCTTCAGGACATAGCAGTCCATGATCCAGCCGTGCTGCGCACGCGCTTGCTGACGCGCGGCGACGATGCGCGGACCTGTCTCCGCAAGATCCCCCGCCATGATGATCTGATCGGGCATGCCGAGATAGGCGCCCCACCAGATCTTCAGGCCCTCAGGATCCAGCGTCTGGAATGCCGCGCCGCCGTCGAGCATCACGACGATGGTGTCGACGCCGGACGGCCAGCCGCCCTCGCGCAGCCGCCGGCCGGTCGTGACCAGGAACGGCTCGCCGATCTCATTGAGCGGCAGCGCATGCGCCGCGCACAGCGCCTGGATCGAGGTGATGCCCGGGATCATTTCGATCGATGGCCGCGGGTCGAGCCGCTGTGCAATCCGCAGGCTGGAGTCGTAGAGCGAGGGATCGCCCCAGATCAGCAGCGCGACGCGCCCCTCGCCGCCGAGATGACGTGTGATTTCCTGCGACCAGATTGCGGCGATCGCATCATGCCAATCGTCGACGCCCTTGCGGTAGTCCTCCTCGCCGGCGTCGCGCACCGGCAGGTCGAACTCGGCAATGCGCGTGCGGTCGTTGCTCAGCGCTTGCGCGCAAATCGCTCGCCGCAACTCGGCGAGGTCCGACTTCGCGGTGCCCTTGCGCGGGATCAGGATCAGATCAGCGTCATTGATCGCCGCGATCGCAGCAAGGGTGAGCTGCCGCGGATCGCCGCAACCGATACCGATCAGGGAAAGCGTCAACATCGCCGCTTCACTTGTCTTCCGGCGCGAGCGCGCCGAACAAAATGATCGCAGCCGCCGTCGCAGCGCCGGCATGCGTGAGTTGTTCGGCCAGCTCCGCAATCGTGGTGCGGACAAGCCGCTCGTCAGCATGGCCGAGGGACTCTGCCAGGAGTGCAGGCGTCTCGGGAGCGAGGCCATGCGCGATCAGCCTTGCGGCCAGCGCCGGGAACGTGCGCCGCCCCATATAGACGACCGTGGTCGCTTCCGGATCGGCCAGCGCCGCCCAGTTCAAATCCGCAGGCAAGCCGCCGGTGACATCGGCGCCGGTCACGAACTGGACCCGGCGCGACGTCAGCCGTCGCGTCAGCGGGATGCCGGCTTGCGCTGCGGCAACCGAGGCCGAGGTCACGCCGGGAATGATCTCGTAGCGGATGCCGGCCGCGCGCAGCGCCTCGATCTCCTCCTCGAGCCGTCCGAAAATGCCTGCGTCGCCCGACTTCAGCCGGACCACCCGCACGCCGGTCGCCGCATAGTCTACCAGCAGCCGGCTGACATGATGTTGCCTCGCCGACAGCCGCCCGGCGCGCTTGCCGACCGCGACGAGGTTGGCACCGGCGCGCGCGAGATCGAGGATCGCGCCCGAAGCGAGGTCGTCGTAGAGCACGACGTCAGCCTCGCGCAGCCGCGCGGCTCCCTTGATGGTCAAGAGCTCGGGATCGCCCGGACCGGCCGAGACGAAGGAGACAGTTCCGCTCATCGGTCCCCCGCAATCAGATGGAAGAATGTCCCCGTCGCGTTGCCACGCCACGATCCGGTCTCCGCAACGATCGCGCCGGTCGCATCGCGCACCACAGCCAGCGGCGTGTCCGGCTGCGCGATGATCGTCGAATAGTGGAACTCGTGACCGCGCAGCCGTGCCCCGAAACCGTGTCCGGGCATCGGTGCCGCAAGCTCGGCGCGCCGGTAGCCCAAATGCATCCGGCGCTTGGCGTAGCTCGTCTCGAGGCCGAGCAAGCCCGCCATCGCGTGGTGCACGCCTTCGGCATCGGTGAGCGCTGTGCCCAACACCATGTAGCCCCCGCACTCGCCGTGTACCGGCCTCGTCTCGGCAAAGGTGCGCAGCTGCCCAAGAAATCGCCTGTTGGCGGCCAGCCGGCCGGCATGCAGCTCGGGATAGCCACCAGGCAACCAGCACACATCGGCATCCGTATCGGGGCCCTCGTCGGCGAGGGGCGAGAACGTCACGATCTCAGCGCCGGCCGCGCGCCAGGCTTCCAGCATGTGCGGATAAACGAAGGAGAATGCGGCGTCACGCGCCAGCGCGATGCGTTGGCCGGGCGGTGTGATGTCCAGGCTGAGCGCGGCCGATTGCGGCGACCAGACCCGCGCCGATCGCATCACAGAGTCCAGATCGACATGCTCGACGACGAAGCGTGCGGCTTCGTCGATCAGGCCGTCGATCTGAGCCTGCTCTTCGGCCTGCACCAGGCCGAGATGACGCTTCGGAAGTGCGATCTCGGCGTGCCGGGGCAGCGCGCCAAAAACCGGAATGCCTGCGCCTTCCATGGCACTGCGCACCAAGGCTTCATGCCGCGCACTGGCGACACGGTTGAGAACGACGCCTGCCAGCCGCACGCCGGCGCGGAAATCGCGCAGTCCCGCGGCGATCGCCGCCGCCGTCTGCGCCTGACCGGAGGGATCGATCACCAGCAGCACCGGCCATCCCATCATCTCGGCAATATCGGCGGTGGCGCCGGTGCCGGAGACGCCAGGCGCGGCGACACCGTCGAACAATCCCATCGAGCCCTCGGCCAGCACGAGATCCGCATCCGCGCCGCGGCTTGCCAGATGGGCGATCGCTTCGCGCGCCATCGCCCAGCTATCGATGTTGACCGACGCGCGTCCCGTCGCGACCGCGTGAAAGGCAGGATCGATGTAATCAGGCCCGCTCTTGAGGCATTGCACCTTCAGCCCGCGATTGCGACAGGCACGGGCCAACGCCAGGGTCAGCGTCGTCTTGCCGACGCCGGATGCCGGTGCCGAGATCACGAGGCCCGCGGTCATTGCGATGATCCTGTCTCCGGAAAGCGCGGCTCCGCCCCCACCGGCCGATAGCGGCGGTCATAGTCGGCCGCATAGAGCCGGCTTTCGGCGAATTCACCGGCGCCCAGCGTCTTGCCGACCAGGATCAACGCGGTGCGTTCGAGCTCGGCGCCAATGGCGGCATCGAGCGTCGCAAGCGTGGCGCGCACGATGCGCTGGTCCGGCCAGCTCGCGCGCCAGACGATCGCGACCGGACAGTCTGCGCCATAATGCGGCGTCAGCTCGGCGATGACCTTGTCGAGCAGATGGATTGAGAGATGGATCGCGAGCACTGCACCGGTCGCGGCAAAGGCCGCAAGCGTCTCGCCATCAGGCATCGCGCTCGCCCTGCCCGGCGTGCGTGTCAGCACCACCGATTGCGCAAGACCCGGCAGCGTCAGCTCGGACTCCAGCGCCGCCGCAGCCGCCGAGAAGGCCGGCACGCCAGGCGTCACCGAATACGGAATATTCAACGCGCGCAATCGGCGCAGCTGTTCGCCCATCGCCGACCAGATCGAGAGGTCGCCCGAATGCAGCCGCGCGACGTCCTTGCCCTCGGCATGCGCCGCGGCGATCTCGGCGATGATCTCGTCGAGCGAGAGCGGTGCCGTGTTGACGATGCGCGCATCCTTCGGGCAATGCGCCAGAACGCCTGACGGCACCAGCGATCCCGCATAGAGACAGACCGGGCAAGAGGCGATCAGATCGCGGCCGCGCAGGGTCAGGAGGTCGGCGGCGCCGGGCCCTGCGCCGATGAAATGCACCGTCATTCGCCGTCTCCTTCCGCGATCGCCGCGGTGGCCATTCGATCCTGCGACGTCGCCCTGACCGAGATCAGGCGCGCACCGCGCCCTGCTGCCGCGACCGCGGCGGCTTCAGCGACGGAGCCCGTTCCGAACCTGGCCTTGATAAGCTCCGATTGCGTCGCGGTCTTGATCTCAGCCAACGTCGCGGCGGGGATGCCGCGGATCGGCAACCCCAATTCCCGTGCCAGCACTTTCAACGCTACCGCATCGGCCTTGTCACTCACCGTTGCAACCGCCGCAAGCCCTTCGGAGCCGCCGGCGGCGTCGAGTGCTTCGCGCAAGGATGCGACGCTGGCTTTGCCCCGGAATCCCAAGCCCGCGACCTTCATCTGATAGCACTCCATTGCACGATCGGCCGCGCGGCCTTCCAGGAGCGATACCGGCCCAGTGGCTCGGCCTGCGCAATCTCGAGGCGCATCAGTTCGCCGCCATGGCGCCGGCGCAGATCGGAAAGGAGCGCCTCGGTTTCGAGCGTCACCGCATGTGCAACCAGCCGCGTTCCCGGCGCGATGCGCGGCCAGATCGCATCGAACATATCCGCGTCGAGGCCGCCGCCGATGAATACGGCATCGGGCGCCGCAAGGTCCGATAAGGCCCCGGGCGCCTCGCCTTCGATGATGGTCATCCGATGCGTCACGCCGAAGCCCGCAGCATTGCTGCGAATATTGGCGGCGCGTTGGGCGCGTGCCTCGACCGCGATCGCCGTCCCGCCGCAGAGCACCCATTCGATCGAGATCGAGCCCGAGCCCGAGCCGACATCCCACAGCCGTTCGCCGGGCCGTGGCGCAAGCGCCGACAGCGCCAGTGCGCGGACCGGCCGCTTGGTCAGTTGCCCGTCATGTACAAAGAGCGCGTCCGGGAGACCCGAGCTGCGCGCGATTCCCTGCGCTCCCCGCGCCTCCAACGCCACCGCGACCAAGCTGCCGTGGGAATCGCCTGCATAATTGTCGGCGCGATGCTGCGTAATGGATTCACGCGGTCCGCCGAGCGCCGAAAGCGTCCACATCGCTGACGCCCCCCAGCCACGCTCAGTGAGCCAGCTCGAGAGATCGGACGCCGCCTTGCCGTCGCGCACCAGGCAGATGATCCGAGCATCGCGCACGAGGTGCAGTAACAGCCGCTCGAACGGTGCGGCATGAAGCCCGAGACAGATGACATTCTCGAGCCGCCAGCCCAATCGCGCCGCAGCCAGCGAGAACGTCGATGGCGCGGAGTACGCGATCCACTCGTCCGCCTGCAACTTCTCGACGAGACTTCCACCGGCGCCGTGCCAGAACGGATCGCCCGAGGCGAGCACCACCGTCGGACGACCGCGGCATTCAAGCACGATCTCCGCATCGAACGGCACCGGCCAGGCACGGCCACGCCCGGTGATGCCGGCCAGCGCGAGATGCCGTTCGCCGCCGAAAACCACCTCAGCCTCACCAAGCGCCTTTCGGCTTGCATCAGAGAGGCCGGCAAGGCCATCTTCGCCGATACCGATGATGGTCAACCAGGGATTATTCATGACGCGCGCCCTGATCCTGGGCGGAACGGCCGACGCCAATCTCCTTGCCGACGCGATTGCCCGCGCCGGCATCGACGCGGTCTATTCCTATGGCGGCCGCACCGCTGCTCCTGCCGAACAGCCTCTGCCGACCCGGATCGGCGGCTTCGGCGGCGTCAGCGCGCTTGCCGATTATCTGCGTCACGAAGCCATTACGCATGTGATCGACGCGACGCACCCCTTCGCGGCAGAGATGAGCCGGAACGCGATCACCGCCTGCGCGCAAACCGCAACGCCATTGCTCGCGCTCGAGCGCGCGCCTTGGGACAAGATTTCCGGCGATCGCTGGATCGAGGTCGCGGACGTCGTAGCCGCGGTCGCGGCTTTGCCGGACAGCCGCGCCAGCGTATTCCTCGCGATTGGCCGCCAGCACATCGCGCCCTTCGGTGTTCGGCCGCAGCATGCCTATACGCTGCGTTTCGTCGACCCGCCCGAGCAAGCGCTGCCGTTGCCCGATGCCGACGTCATTGTCTCGCGCGGTCCATTCACGCTCGAGGGCGAACTCGAGATGATGCGCGCGCGTCGCATTGCTTGGATCGTCGCCCGCAATTCCGGCGGAGCCGGCGCGCGCGCCAAGATCGACGCCGCCCGCGCGCTCGGCCTTCCCGTCATCATGATCACGCGGCCGCATCTGCCCGACAGGCCGCGGGTGGAAAGCGTGAGCCAGGTGATGGAGTGGCTCGGTCATCGGACCTGCCTCGGCGCATAGACCCAGCGGCCGACCCGCCGCGTCGCTGAATTGCCGACGATCACGAGCGTCCGCATATCGGCCATGTCAGGCCGCGCGTCGCGCAGTTCGACCGTCTCGATCCGCTGATCGGGCGTGCTAACGGCGCGCGCGAAGATCACGATGCGCTCGCCGCAGCCCGCCTCTTTCAAAATCTCCAACGTCCGCGCAAAACCATCGGGCCGGCTGGCCGAGCGCGGATTGTACATCGCGATCGCGAAATCGGCCTCGGCGGCGAGCCGCAGCCGCTTCTCGATCAACGGCCATGGCTTGAGATTGTCGGAAAGGTTGATCGCGCAAAAATCATGGCCGAGCGGCGCGCCGGCGCTCGCCGCCGCCGCCAGCATCGCCGTCACGCCCGGCAGAACGCGAATGGAGAGGTCTTGCCATTGCGGCGCGTCCTCCAACGCTTCGAACACGGCGGATGCCATCGCAAACACCCCGGGATCGCCCGAGGACACCACGACGACATGCCGCCCCTCGGCCGCCAGCCGCAGCGCCTCGCCGGCGCGCTGCAATTCCACGCGGTTGTCCGAGGGATGCAGCGTGAGCCCGTCGCGCGGCTGCACACGGGTCACATAGGGCGCATAGCCGACGATGTCAGTCGCCGTTGCGAGTGCAGCGGAGACCTCCGGCGTGATCAGCGCCTCGTCGCCCGGCTCGCTGACATCGGCGAGGCCGATTGTCCGTATTTTGCGATCGTGCTGGTGCATGGGTTGGGGCGGCGCAGGGAGGCGGCGCGATGACCGGCACGCTGACCATCGCGGGACTGGGGC
>NZ_VKHP01000380.1 GCF_010811875.1 Bradyrhizobium uaiense | reverse complement strand
CGACACCCAGTCGAAGGTCCAGCCCATCCGCTTCTTGAACGCCTCGAGCTTGGCCAGCGGCGCTCGCGAGATCGCGACCATCGTCGTGTCGCGCGCGGCCCGAAAAAGTCTACGCCGCGTGGACCGAGCCGGAAAACCTAGTGCAATGGTTCGGGCCGGGGCAGGTCAAGCCCGGCACGACCCAGGCTGAGCTCGATGTTCGTGTCGGCGGACGCTACCGGATCAAGTTCACCGGCAAGAACGGCGAATATCACGAGGTCGGCGGCACCTATCGTGAGGTGGTGCCGAACGAGAAGCTGGTGTTCAGCTGGGCCTGGCATTCGACGCCGGAGCGCGAGTCCGAAGTGACGGTGTCGATCAAGCCCGACGCCGGCGGCACCTTGCTCACCTTCCATCACGCGCAGTTCGTCGATGAGACCGCTCGCGACAACCATCGGCGCGGCTGGACCGAATTCCTCGGCAATCTGGAACAGTATGTCGACGCCTGACCTGCAAAGGAGCATGCCATGTCTCAGCACACAATCGTCTCGCGCGAACAATGGATCGCCGCCCGCAAGGCGCTGATGATCAGCGAGAAGGAGCTCACCCGGGCCCGCGAAGCGGTGAGCCGGCAGCGCCGCGAGCTGCCGTGGGTGAAGGTCGACCAGGACTATGTGTTCGACGGGCCTGATGGCAAGGTGACGCTCCGCGATCTCTTCAAGGGCCGGCCGCAGCTCGTGGTGCAGCACGTGATGTTCGCGCCGGAATGGGATGCCGCCTGCAAGAGCTGCTCGTTCTGGGTCGACGGCTTCGAGCGCATGGTTCCGCATCTCGCCGCGCGCGACACGACGATGGTCGCGATCTCGCGAGCGCCGCTGGCCAAGCTCGAGGCGTTCAAGAAGCGGATGGGCTGGACCTTCGACTGGGTGTCGTCGGGAACCAACGACTTCAACTACGATTACGGTGTGTCGTTCACGCAAGGTCAGATCGATGCGGGGGACGCGAAATACAATTATGGAACGACGCCGCTCTATGGTCCCGAGCTGCCCGGCATCAGCGTGTTCTTCCGCGACGAGGAGGGCAGCGTGTTCCACACCTACTCGACCTTCGCGCGAGGCCTCGACATGATGAATGCCGCCTACCATTATCTCGACCTGACGCCGCTCGGCCGCCACGAGGAAGGCTTGCCCTATCCGATGGATTGGCTGCGGCTACGTGACCAGTACCAACCGGCGCCGGTTCAGGCATCCTGCTGTCACTCCTGACGCTTGGCGCGTCACACGCCGTCATTGTTTCGCGAAGCCTGTGATGGGCTGCGCGCTCGTATGCGCTGCTGCCTGCAACGACGGTCCAGTACAGAAGGAAACGCCCATGCCCTACGTCGATGGTTTCGTCGTCGCCGTGCCGAAGAAGAAACTCAAGGCCTACGCCCAGCTATCGAAGAAGGCCGGCAAGGTCTGGCGCGAGCATGGCGCGCTGGATTATCGCGAATGGGTCGCCGACGACGTCAAGCCGGGCAAGCTGACCTCCTTTCCGCAGAGCGTGAAACTGAAGGCCGACGAAACCGTGGTGTTCGCCTGGATCACCTACAAGTCGCGCGCCCAGCGCGACAAGATCAACGCCAAGGTGATGGCGGATCCCCGCTTCGCGTCGATGGATCCGAAAGCGGCGCCATTTGATCTCAAGCGGATGATCTATGGCGGCTTTGCCAGCCTGGTGAAGGTGTGATGGTCCTCGTCACTTTCGCTTCTGCGCGATAGTGGCTTCCAGCATCGGCGGCCTGATATCCGTGTTCAAGGTTTTGAGCACGTCGTCGAGTTGGCGGCGATTCTCCGTGGCGCGACCGATGACTGCGCGAAGGTCGGCGGTCATCGTCTCCTCCATGCCTGGCGTGTAGTGGCGGCTTGCGAGGAACTCGTCGAGCTTTCCCGCGTCGACGTTGAAGGTCACGTCCATCGCATCGAGCGTGCCGAGCGAGAGCACCCAGCTCATGGCCGTGTAGGCGTCGTTGCCAAGGGGCTTGAGATCGAACGAGTGAAACTCGGCGTTCTCCAGGCCGGATATGCCGGTATCGGAGACGCGCTTGGCGCCGAGCACGCCGCGCGCACCGCGCGTATGATAGAGGCCACCGATGATCGACGTAACCTCGATCAGGATGGGTGAGCGCGGCTGGGCCTTTGCCGGCTCGACCGGGACCGGCTGGCCGCCGGTATGCCGTGCGAGGTCCTCGGGGCCCATGGTGTCGTCGTTCAGGATCTCGATGATGACGATCTTCCGTGTGCGTCCGGTTCGCTTCAGATAGCGCGCGAGGTCATAGACGGTCTCGATGCCGCCATTCTCGAAATAGCCGCCGTCGATGATGCGCCCGCTGGTGGACTGTCCGTTGACCAGGCGCCCCGGCGGGCTGACGATGGTAAAGCGGGCGGAATTGAGCACCGCGGTCGATGCGCGGATCGGCGCCGGCGCCAGCGTGTAGAAATCGTGCGTGTCCTCGAACGCGTCCGTTTCGATGCGGATCGGCGCGGTAACGATGCGCTTGCCGGTCTCGACATAGGTGCCGTTGGCGAGCACGATCGGCACCCATCGTCCGTCGTCTTGCTGAAGCCGGGACTTGCTCCATATGCCGGTGTATTCGCCCGCCAGGCGCCCCTTCGCCGGGCATGGCTGCTGTTTGCAGGCCGTCGCGAGCTGATCCCACCCGATCTCGAATGCCTCTTCCAGGGAAATGGCGCGGTCGGGAAGCAACGGCGCCGGCAGGAAACGTTGCAGCAGGTCGGTGAACAGCAGCCCGCCGATGGCCGGCGACAGATAGTCCTTGCCGAAGAAGGTCTGCACGAAATTCAGCCGGGCCTGCTTGCCGGATGCTTCCGAATCCATCGGGCGATCGGCGAGCCAAGCCGCGTAGCCGATTGCGCCGAGGGAGCCGCCCGAGACGCTGCTGATAGCGAACACATGATCGGAGAATTTTCCGTTGCTGCGTTCATCGAGCGCCCGCAGCACGGTGCCGGTCCAATACGCCGCGCGCGAAGCTCCTCCGGCCGCGGCGACGAGGATCATCGGTTCGTTGGGCGCGCGGCCGGCCTCCCATCGCGCCAAAGCCTGCTCGAGCGATGGGCGCGCCGACATATCGGCAGTGGCCGGGAGGCTGCGGACGCGATGATTGTCGTTGAACAGGCTGAACACCACGAAGGCGATGCCGCCGAGCAGCACGATCGGAATTCTTTGCTGCCGCACCAGAAAGATCAGCAGGCTGGTGATCGGGATGATGCATCCGATCGCGCCATAGGCGAGCGCCGCGGGTCCCAATGCCCAGGCGAAATGGGTGCGGAGGCCGGATATCCAGAGCAGCACGAAGATCGCCACCGAGATGACGACGGTCGCAGCGATGAAGGCCCAATCGCCGCGTTCAAGCCGGATTGCGGCGAAAGGCTGCACGCCCGGCTGTGCACCAAACCGCACGGTACGATAGACGAAGAAGGCAAACAGAAGCACGGCGGCCAGCGTGAAGCAGGCCATTCCGACCCAGGCATCCTGCAAGCCGTGTCGCGCGCTCAGCCACATTGCAGCGATTGCGCCCAGCAGCGGCGCGATCCCGAAGACGCGGCGGAGATAACGAAACCACAGCGGCTGCTGCTGCGCCTGTCGGGTCTTGTAGAGCAGGTTGGACCAATACCATGCGTTGATGCCGGACCACACGCAGGCGGCCAGGAACGCAGCCCATCGCCCGAAGGCCGGCCACGCATCGTCTGCGATCGTCCAGCCGCTCATCGTGGCATTGGCGCTGTCGACCAGCGCCCGGACCACGTCTCTGCCCTGATCCAGATACAGCAGCGCGACACCGCCGACGGCGAGGCAGATGACGATGATGCGGAGATCCTCGACGGTGCGATACAGCCGTCGGAGACGTCGAAAAAACGCGCCGATGCGATTGAGGTGCTGGGCGAAGTTCATGAAAAACTCCCGGCAAAAAGTCGCGCGGACCGGCCACGGCATGCTCCGGTCACAGAAATGGTCGCTGTGCTGAAATTGTGCCGTATGCTATCGCAACCAAAGCGAGAATGGCAATCGGTTGTTTACCGTGTCTGAGCGCGGCCCAGCCCCTTGCCGCCCGCCGGCAATCGCGCTTGCGTTTACTTGGCGATCCCGTATACTTTGCAATACAAAGTTTGGACGAATCATGCGCGACCTCGACAAGGCGTTGGCCGATATTCTCGCGATCCGCAGCCAGATCGCGGTGGGAACCGCGTTCCGCGGCTACGGTCCGGCAACCGTCGCCGCCACCAGCGGCATCGCACTGATCACCGCGCTCGCCCAACATCTCTGGCTTGACGATCCCACCGGCCATCCGATCGCGTTTCTTGCCGGCTGGGCGGCGGCTGCGCTGCTGTCAGCCGTGCTGATCTGGATCGAGATGCAGGCGCGCTCACGGCGGCATCATTCGGGCCTTGCGGACGCGATGGTCCAGCAGGCGATCGGGCAGTTCGTTCCTGCCGTCATCGCCGGCGTGCTGCTCGCGATCCTGCAATGGAAATTCGCGCCCGAGACGCTGTGGATGCTGCCCGGCCTGTGGCAGGTGCTGGTCAGCCTCGGTGTGTTCGCCTCGGTCCGCCTGCTGCCGCGCACGATCGCGCTCGGCGGCGCCTGGTACTTCCTGTCGGGCTTCACGGTACTCCTGATCGCAAGCCAGAGTCACGCGCTGTCGCCCTGGACCATGGGACTGCCTTTCGCGATCGGCCAGTTGCTGCTCGCAGCACTGTTGTATTTCGCTTCCGGAGGCCATGATGCCGAAGACTGACGTGACCACCGCGCCGTTCGCCTATGACGGCCTCGACCGCGTCATCCACGAGAAGGCGCGGCTCGGCCTGCTGACCTCGCTGATGGCGCATCCGAAGGGGCTCGCCTTTGCCGATCTCAAGCAGCTCTGCGGCCTGACCGACGGCAATCTCAGCCGGCATCTGCAGGTGCTGCAGGAGGCCGGCCTCGTCGACGTCATCAAGGGCTATGAAGGCAATCGCCCGCACACCACCTGCCGTCTGACCAAGAGCGGCCGCCGCCGTTTCCTCGATTATCTTGCCGTGCTCGAGAAGCTGGTGCGCGACGCGGCCAAGGCTGCCGGCAAGGACGAAGGCGCATCTGGCCGCCTTGGTATCCAGCCGGTTTGATCTTCCCATTTTTTTGCCGGAGACTTTGTGATGCAAAGCAACGTCGCGCTCAAGCCGGAAGCCGCCATGCGGCTGCATGTCGGCATCATCATGGACGGCAACGGCCGCTGGGCGACGCGGCGAGGCCTGTCCCGGCTGCGCGGACATGAGGCAGGCGTCGAGGCGATCCGCCGCATCGTTGAGGCCGCGCCGGACCAGGGCGTCGGCACACTGACGCTTTATGCGTTCTCCAGCGACAACTGGCGTCGTCCGAAGGCCGAAGTCGCCGCGCTGATGGGACTGCTGCGATTCTATCTGGCCAACGAGATCGCGGCCCTCGTGCGCAACGGCGTCCGCCTTAGCGTGATCGGGCGCCGCGACCGGCTGCCCGACGGCATCGCCACTGCGATCACGCGCGCCGAGGCCGCGACCGCCGACGGCACCACATTGCATCTGCGCATCGCGATCGACTATTCGGCGCGCGACGCGATCCTGAACGCTGCGGCGCGCGTCGCCGGCATCGGGGAGCTGAGCCGCGAGGCCTTCGCCGATCTGATCACCGGCGAGGCCGGCCTGCGCGACGTCGATTTGATCATCCGCACCTCGGGCGAGAAGCGGCTGTCGGACTTCCTGCTCTGGGAGGGCGCCTATGCCGAACTGCATTTCACCGAGCGGATGTGGCCTGAATTCGATGCCGACGATCTCGCTGATGCGCTTGCCTCCTTCCATCGCCGCGAGCGCCGCTTCGGCGGGCTGACCGCGATCGCGCCGGCGGAGGTGCCGAACCTCTAGGTGGTGTGGACTCTAAGGATTCCCTTTTAGGAGCAAATCAGATTCAAGGCTGCTTTTGGGGAGGCCGCCTTGGGTGTGATGGACCGTTTGGTATTGAGCGACGCGGCGTGGAAGCGGATGGCG
>NZ_VKHP01000379.1 GCF_010811875.1 Bradyrhizobium uaiense | reverse complement strand
ACTGCGCGTATCGGAAGTGGTCCTCTTGAAGGTTGTCGACATCGACAGCCAACGGATGTTGATCCGGGTCGAGCACGGCAAGGGCGGCAAGGACCGTTACGTTATGCTCTCGCCTCAGCTTTTGAGGATTCTGCGGACGTATTGTAAGACCGTATGTCCGTCTCTGCCGGTGAGGTGGCTCGCCCGACACTGCGCGTCCGAGGGTTGCTCGGGCGGTCCGAGCCGATCCTCATCACAGGAGGACGAGCCGTGGTGGATTATAGGGAAGCATTTGTTGGAATCGACGTCGCCAAACTGAGAAATGCCGTCGCGATTGCGGAGGCAGGCCGGGAGGGAGAGGTTCGCTTCTTCGGTGAAGTCGATGCTTCGGCCGTCAACATGCGCCGCGTTATAGTGCGGATCGCCAGCCGGTTTAACCGCGTCCACTTCTGTTACGAGGCCGGCCCGACGGGCTATGGCCTTTCGTTGTGACACGTCATGACCAGCGTCTGCACCATCCACCCGTTCCGGGATCACCTTCTCGGTGGCAACGTCCGATGTCGCCGTGGCCGCCCTCGTCACCGCTTACCCTGTCAGTCATTCGGCCGCGCATCACAGCATTGGGGGCCATGAATGGACAGCAGGTTCACAAGCCCCGCAAGCTACGATGGTTTGCGAGAGCGTCCTGATTGATCTGGCTGCCCGACAAGGAGCGGGGTGGCACTCCGAGCACGAGCTGGGAGAGATAAGGAATGTCGCGCACGGCCCACCGAACCGTTAGCGCGACGGCAACAATCATTGTCCCGAGAAATGCAGCCGCGGCCGACCTCATCGTGGCGTCCCAAGATTCTCCATACTGTATCGAATCCATGAGACGGAATACCGTACCCTGGATCAAGTACAGCACCAGCGTGCAGGGTCCCAGTTTCGCGGCGATAAAGCGGACCCCCCGATTTGAACGACCAATATTCCAGGATCGAAGCAGGACCTTAATCATCACCGCTGAGACAGCTGCGGAGCCAAGAAACATCAGAAGCACATTCTTTGCCGACTGCAAATCCTGGACCAAAGCGAGATTATTGTAGACATAAGTGTCCTTGCCCCAGATCGCAAAGCACATCATAGCCGCAATTGTGACAGACATAGCCAAGAACGGCCTGTGAGATCGCATTATGCTCGTCCACCGTTCTCTCCACATTGCAAATGAGAATCCCAGGCAGAAAAACGGGTAGGTATACTTTATGAGAGGGAATATGGAAAAGGTCAGGGGTGCAAGGACCACGAGAATGACCGATACGAACAAGGCCCATGGCGACGAATGATTGAAGATCGAAATAGTTTTAGCGAGAAGAAAACAAATGAACGCGGCCCAGACGAACCAGTATGTGCCGGCGAAATCATTCAGGAACTTCAAAACGTTGTCTGGTGCGCTCGCCGGTCGGGGAAACATGGTCAACTTTAATGTCGCCAGGAGAGAGAACCAAAACAGCATAGGCACCAGGAGCTGCATCGCACGATCGCCCATGGCTTGTATGAAGGACTTTTCCAGCAGCGCTCGACAGGAAAGATAACCGCTTATTCCCATAAAGAGGGGCATGTGGAACATGTAGATCCATTTGAAAATTGCCGAATCCCAAAACCCTTCATTTCGATAGAGGATATATTGGATCAGGTGACCGACGATCACTAAAATGATGAGCACTCCTTTGGTAAAGTCCAAAGCGAGATCGCGATCGTGGGCTGTCTCAGGCATAATCTTTGCTGTTACTTGATGTATCAACATCTCGGCACACTTTTCCGATCCGCCGAATCCACAGCTCGCCACAAATCCTGTCCGACGACGGCGGAGACAATTGCCACGGAGAGTCTGCGCTCCCAATGGCTGACTTTGCGATAAATACCGAAAGGAAAAGGGCGAAACGAGCTATATGATGGTTTATCGATTTCTTTCCCACCAACCTTGCTTCAATCGCTTCCCAGATCCGGCGGGCACTTTGCACCATGCACCGAGAAGAGGTGTTTGCAAGGCATCGCAAGGAGACTTTCCATAGCGCAGGGCATGAACCGCATCCGTCATTTCGGCACTGCGCAGCTCCGTGCGGGCGAGTGAATAAATTTTACCCTGCAGATACCTGATCTAGCGATTGCTTCCGTGGATGCCAGCTGTCGAGCTCGCTTGGCGGGGGATAACGTGGTGAATGATGGGCGAGCGTTGACCGGACGTTTCTGATTCGCGCCTGCCGAACCTCCAAATTATTGCGATCCAACGGGCAAAAACTCGGCCGTGGGGTTTGCGGCGATGGCGAGGGTACCCACCGAATCCGTTATTGGCCTTCGCCACAATGCGCGTTGCCAGGCGAAGAAGTTGCCGGGCGAAGAAAGTGCGGCATGCGATTGCTGATCACATCTGACCATGCGAACCAGCCAGTGGCCTGCCGCAAACTAATTGTCGGGCGCAGTTAAAACCATCCACCATGCCTCAATCTCATCTCGTCAGCCCGATCTGTCGCCAATTGTCCAACGTGTTCGGTTAAGCCGATATCGTTTCGCAACTAGGACCGTGAGGGAAATCGCTCGAATCTGCGCCGCCCGGGCAGGGTCGAGCGGCGCAGCCAGATGGCGATCAACCCGCCGAGCCTGCTGCCGTTTCGTGTGCGCCGCCTATCCACGCAAACGCCGTTCCTCGCGGCTGACAAACCGTCCCGGGATGCTTTGTCGTCTCCGGGGAGAATGCCTTCTCGTTGCCTAAAACCCCCTTCAGTCATCAATGAGCCTTGTGTGTTGATCTCGCTATGCGGAGCGAGCTGGATCGGAAACAATCAACCTAACGAATGTTCTGGTGCCCATTCATGCAAAGAGCGGCCTAGCGTGAGTTGAATCCTGCGTCGAGGTGCGGTTCTTCGGCGGATCTTTCATGAAGGCCCGACTCAGTATCAATCTTCGTCCAATGGCTACGGGGCGCCCTGAAGAGAGGTTCCATTGCTGCCGTTGAGCGCCACGTCCAGCTGGCCGACGTTGCAGCAAGGTGATGCCCACCCTTGGCACCGCCGTTGGGCGCACGCGAGCATTGCGTCCAACATGGCGACCTGACGCTCCAGCGCAACACGCTCCTTGGGGCTTGAGGGGCGGCGTCGGACGCCTCGCTGGAGCGGTACTACGGATCCTGAACGGCTGATCACTGACAAATGTTTCAGGCGGGCAGCGATCCAAACAGCGCCGACGATGGCAGCCCACTTTCATCCATGTCGGAGGCGTAAGCGATAGGTCCGCTTGCGCCTGTCGACAACACGAAGGACAACGTCAACCTGAAGCGCTATGGATTGGGCTGACTGCGTGCGCCGAAATCCAAGTAAGTCTGGAAGCCGACAAAGCCAACAAAAACATGTTGCGAATTGTTGACCATTGGCTGGCGCGAAGAATGCAGACCCCGCCTGCCTTGAGGGCTTGGCTACCGTCGCAAGTTGAAGCCGGCTTGACCGCGCAGTCAAATCCTTCGCGCTCGCTAGCCGGCTGAAACAGCCACACATTTGTCTCTTATCTGGGGCGGCCGTGGCATGGGGTTTGCTCAGTTAGCTGAGAGGCTGCGGTGCTGTATTCGCGCCGCGAGACACAGCGAAGGAAGGAAACAACTTGCCAAATCTGCGACCGGAGCCGCTTTGTCTGGCCGGCAACATCACCAGCGGTATTCTCGACCATACCAACGCAGGCGGCAGAACCCCGAAGAAGGATGAAAATCAAGGTGGTACGTGCACGCCTTCGGCTCGGCTGCGGAATACCCTCACGCCGATATTTTTGTCTAGACGCCGGGAGGGCTCGGTAGGCCTTTTGGGTGTAGCCGATGCTTCGGCTGTGCGCGGAAGCCGCGCTTGCAGGTCAAAAACAACGACCTCCAGCTGCCGCAACAATGAATTCAACGTGTATCCGGCAATCGAACGCTATGATTGTGCGTAGCCTGCACGACGTTGAAGCGACCGATCACTTCGTCGATTGGGGCAATGGTACGAGCCACCGCCTTCTGACGGATAAGGACGGCATGGGTTTTAGCGTCTGCCACACTGTGGTCCGCGCTAACACCGTTTCGCTTCTGCAATACCGCAATCACCTCGAAGCCTGCTACTGCATCGCCGGAGAGGGCGAGGTCGAGGACATGGACGGCAATGTCTTCTCCATTCGTAAGGGCGACATGTATGTGCTTGACAAGCATGACAAGCATCTTCTGCGCGGGGGACGGGACAAGGACCTGATCCTCGTCAGCATCTTCAACCCGCCCCTTAGCGGAACCGAGCGCCACAAGCTCAACGACCCGGCAGGCTCGACATATTGAGCAAGGCGAAGATCGACTGCATGACGCAGCATTTGCAAACTTATGGCGTGAGGGCCGATGCGGGGCAGCCGTTCGGCTGCATCGATATCCTGTCGACCGACGAGCGCTTCTATCTACTGGAGGAGTTGAATCGGACGGCGGCGCCTTATCCGTCGGAGCTGTGCATCCATGAGCTGTTCGAGGCGCAGGTGCAGAAGGCGCCGGAGGCGGTGGCGGTGGTCCATGAGAAGGAGAGATTGAGCTATGGCGAACTCAATGCGCAGGCCAACCGGCTGGCGCATCATCTGATCGAGCTCGGGATCAAGCCGGACCAGCCGGTGGCGATCTGCCTTAATCGAAGCATGGCGATGGTGGTTGGTGTCTTGGCGATACTGAAGGCGGGCGGCGCCTATCTGCCGCTGGATCCAGTCTATCCACCGGCGCGGCTGCGGCAGATTGTCGGCGATGCAGAACCGCAGCTGCTGCTTTGCGATACCGCCGGTCGAACCGCATTGGGCGGCGAGGCGCTCGCGGATGTCAGCGTGGTCGATCTGGATACTGGCAGCTGGGCCTGGTGCGAGCGGCCGCCTTCGGATCCCGACCCGCGCATGCTTGGTCTCACATCGCGCCATCTCGCCTATGTGATCTACACCTCAGGCTCAACCGGAACGCCCAAAGGCGTTGAAATGTCCCACGGCTCGCTTGTGAATTCGCTGGCGGGGATTGGCACCTCAAAACTGCGTACACTTCAGTTCGCGACTCTGAACTTCGATGTGTCCTGCCAGGAATTGTTCATTTGTTGGAAGGACGGCGGAGCACTTGTGCTCCTGCGGGAAGAGACCCGGAGGCGCTTCGCCGACCTGCTGGAGTTTGTAGAGCGGGAGGCGATCGAGCGGCTTTTCCTCCCATTCGTGGCATTGAATCATCTTGCAGAAGTCTGGAGCACGCAGCGCGTGCAGCTGCCCTCTTTAAGAGAGCTTTATACAGCCGGCGAACGATTGCAGGCCACCCCACTGCTCAGGGCGTTCTTCGAGGCACACCCGAACGCGAGATTGATCAATCAATACGGGTCCACAGAAATCAGCGTCATTTCCGAGCACCACCTTGCAGCTGATCCGTCATGTTGGCCCGAGATGCCTCACATCGGCCGCCCAATCGCCAACACGCGGGTCTACCTGCTGGATGGTCATGGCACGCCCGTGCCGTTTGGTGCGGTGGGCGAGCTTTACATCGGTGGGGCGGGGGTGGCGCGGGGCTACCTGAACCGCCCTGAACTGACAGCCGAGCGGTTCATCGCCAGTCCCTTCGTCGAGGGCGATCGGCTGTACCGGACCGGTGACCTCGGGCGTTATCTGCCGGACGGCAATCTGGAGTTCCTGGGTCGCAACGACGACCAGGTGAAGATCCGCGGCTACCGCATCGAGCCGGGCGAGATCGTAGCAAAGCTTTGCGAGCACGCCTTTGTGCGCGAGGCGGTGGTGGTGGCACGCGAGAGCCGCGCCGGCGACAAGCATCTGATCGCCTATGTGGTCTGCGCGCCGGAGACCGGCGCCCCCGAGACCGGCTCGGACGAGGACGATCGAGGCGGGCTTGCTGGCGCCTTGCGCGCGCACTTGAGTAGCCGGCTGCCGGACTACATGGTGCCGGCTGCGTTCGTGCCGATCACAGCGCTGCCGCTGACGCCGAACGGCAAGCTCGATCGGAATGCGCTACCGGCGCCGGCCGACGAGGCCTATGCGCTGGCGGCCTATGAGGCGCCGCAAGGCGCGGTCGAGATCGCGCTGGCGCGGAT
>NZ_VKHP01000378.1 GCF_010811875.1 Bradyrhizobium uaiense | reverse complement strand
AACACCGGCATTCAGCATCGCTATGGCGTCAAGCCGATCGAATGGTACCTCGAACGGCGCGGTTGGCCGGAACGGACGCAGGCGTTCCTCGAAGGCGCGGAGGCGCTGTTCGTCGACGCCGCCCGCAAAGCGATTGCGCGTGCTGATTTGATCGGCAGCGACATCGATATCGTGGTCACGGTGTGCTCGACGGGCATCGCCACGCCGACGCTGGAGGCGCGTGTCGCCGGTAAGCTCGGTTTGCGGACGGACGTGTCGCGCGTGCCGGTGTTCGGTCTGGGCTGTGCGGGCGGCGTCGACGAACAGCGCCTCCGCGCCTTCGAGGAACGCCTGCGTCCGTTCCGGCCAACCGCGCCGTTCGAGGTACCATTCGATCGGCTTGACGCCATAGCGATGCTGAATGCCGGTGTTGGCGAACAGGCTGGAGAGCGTCTCGAACTCGGGGTAGCGGTCGGCGAGAAGACTGCGCGCGGCCTGCAGGACTTGTCCCTGATGGAATAGATGCGGTGGAACCGCCGTCGCCATGGAAACAAGCGCAGCCGTCTGCTTGGTCTCGGTCATCGTGGCTCCAGTTCCCCCGGTTGTGGAACCACGCGATGTGCAAAATATTTCAGAGGCTCGTGACATCAGTCGCGCCCCGCATTCACTATAAATTGACCCAGAGTGGTGGTGGGACGCCGGTCAGGAAGCGGCGGCGTCTCGTTTGCGG
The DNA here is from genome assembly GCF_010811875.1 of Bradyrhizobium uaiense. Taxonomy (GTDB): domain Bacteria; phylum Pseudomonadota; class Alphaproteobacteria; order Rhizobiales; family Xanthobacteraceae; genus Bradyrhizobium; species Bradyrhizobium uaiense. The sequence goes on along the minus strand of NZ_VKHP01000378.1, from coordinate 5,386 downwards.
AGCAAGTTCTTCACGAAGCCGAACGGCACCGGCGACAGTGGCCCCTGCGGCGCACGCGTGATCAGGGCGACCAGGAACAGCGCCAGCATCGCGAGCCAGAAGCACAGCCAGAAGCCGTCAATATAGGCGAGCGTGTTGGCCTCGCGCTGCACCAGCGCCGCGAGCGTGCCGACGGCCCGCCCCATCGCCGTCCCTATGCCGTGGCCGGAGAATTCACCCGCCAGGCGCTTCAGCAGGTTCACGACGTCGACATCGCCGTTCTGGACATGCTGTCCGAGATAGTTCGAATGGATCTGCTCGCGGACGCGCAGCCAGGTGCCCATCAATGCGATGCCGATCTCGGCGCCGCCGAGCCGCATGATCTGGATATAGGCCGCGAACGCCGTGGCCCGCGACGGATCGGAGTTGGCGAGCGCCATGATGATGATCGGCAGCAGCGTGAACGCCTGCCCGACCGACGTCAGCAGAACGATGCCGACAAAGTCCTCGCGCGCCCAGACATGGCTCAGCTGCGTGCCCCAGAGATTGGCGGCCGCGAATGCCGAGAAGCCGAGCACCACGACGATGCGCGGATCGAGATGGCGGAGCAGCAGGATCGAGATCGGCACCAGCACGAACATCGGCAGCGCGCCGTAAGTGAACAACAGCACGCCCGACTGCTCCGGCCGCAGCGCGGCGACGGTGCCGAGGAAATTCGGCACCAGCGACGAGTTCGACAGGCTGGTCAGCGTGTAGAGCAGGATGACGATCAGCGAGAGCCCGATATTGCGCGAGAACAGCACGTTGAAATGCGCCCAGGGCCGGCGCGCCACCATCTCGTTGATCATGAAGGCGACGATCAGGAGCCCGCCGCCGATCAGCAATGCCATCACCGTGCCCGACGACAGCCAGTCCAGCCGGTTGCCCTGGTCGAGCCCGGCATAGACCATCGAGACCCCGGCGCCGAGCAGCAGCATGCCACCCCAATCGGCATGGTGCAGCAGCTCGCGATTGACCGGCTCCTTCGGCGTACCGAGATAGACCATCAGCCCCATCAGCGGCGCGATCACCACGCCCTGCCAATACAGCCACTGCCAGCCGAGGTGCTCGACATAGAAGCCGACCAGCGAGCTCGACGAGTCCAGCGCGAAGCCGACGCGGATCGAATACATCGCGATTGCTGGAAGCCACCAGCGGATCGGCAGGTTGCGCAGGATGATCATCAGCGTCGCCGGCACGAAGGTGCCGAGCAGCATGCCATGCGCGATGCTGAGCGCGATCAGCGTCGTGTAGTCGCGTACGAACGGGATGGTTAGCGAGACCACGGCATAGACCAGGCTCGGGATTCCGAGCACGCGGCGCAAACCGAACACGGTGGCGAGCCAGGCCACCGCAGGCGCGACGAAGATCTGCGAACCGATTGCCGCGGTCGAGAGCCAGGCGCCCTCGTCGAAGGTCAGCGAGAACGCGCCGCGCAGGTCGGGCAGGCCGATCGTGGTCAGGCGGCTGTCGAAATTCGCCAGGAAAGCACCGAGCAGCACGGCGAACACCGCGAACAGCGGATAGCGTGCGACGTCGCCACGCGAGACCGGACCGCGTTCGCGATCGTCACTTTCCGCCATTGGCGACCGCCTCGCCGGTGTTGATCCGCGTCACCACCGACATGCCCGGCAGCAGCCGCTCGAGCAGCGGCTGGCCCTTGTCGAGCTGGATCCGTACCGGGATGCGCTGCACCACCTTGGTGAAATTGCCGGTGGCGTTGTCGGGCGGCAGCAGCGCAAACTGCGATCCGCTCGCCGGCGCGATGCGCTCGACGACGCCGCGCAGCCTCTGGCCGGAGAACGTGTCCACTGTGACCTCGACCGGCTGGCCCGGCCTGACGTTGGTCAGCTGGGTTTCCTTGTAGTTGGCGATCACATAGACGTTCGGCAGCGGCACGACATTGACCAGGTTGGCGCCGATGTTGACGTAGTCGCCCGGCTGCACCTGGCGCTCGCCGGTGACGCCGTCGAATGGTGCCGCGATCCTGGTGTAGCCGAGCTTGAGCTTGGCCGATGCCAGCAGGGCCTTGGCGGCGTCGAGGTCGGCGGCGCGCTGCTTCTTGGTGCCTTGCAGGACCTCGAGCTGATGGCGCTGCGCTGCGATCACCGCGCGGCTGGCCTGCACGTCGGCCTCCGCCTTGGCATAGGATGCAGTCGCCTGCTCGAGCCGCTGCCGCGTGCCGGCGTCGGTTTGCGACAGCGACTGCTGACGTTCTTCCTCCTGGCGCGCCAGAGTCTGCTGCGCCTCCGCGGACAGCCGCGAGGCCTCGGCCTGCGCGATGGTCGCATATTGCAGCTCGACCTGGTTGTTGAGGTTGTCGAGCGCGGCCTGCGCACCGACCACGCCGGCTTCGGCCTGCGCGACCTGCGCCTGGTAGTCGGCAGGATCGATCTGCACCAGCAGATCGCCGGCCTTGACGCGCTGGAAATCGGACACCGCGACCGTGAGCACTTCGCCGGACACGCGGCTACTGAGCTGCGTCAGCTCGGCGCGCACATAGGCATCATCGGTGGTCTGGATCGTGGCGCTGCCGACCCATCCGTTCCACTGCGTCGTCGCCACTGCGACGAACACCAGCGCGGCGAGCACCGCAAACAGCGGAATGGCGAAGCGTCCCCAGAAGCCGCTTGCCGCAGGCTGCGGCTTGGCTGGTGCTTGGACTGGAGCAGTCGCAGTCTGGCTCACTTGCGACGGACCATCTTGAGCCTGCTCTGCCACACCACACTCCTCAGTCACGCGCCGGAACGCCAAGCCTAGTAACACTTGATGACGATGATGCCTTAGACCGTCTTCTCCGGCCACCGGCAGAGATCATTGATCAAACACACTTCGCAACGCGGGCCGCGGGCGAGGCAGGTATAGCGGCCATGCAGGATCAGCCAGTGATGGGCGTGCAGCATGAACTCCGTCGGGATCACCTTCTCCAATCCCAGCTCGACCTCGAGCGGCGTCTTGCCCGGTGCGAGACCGGTGCGATTGCCGACGCGAAACACGTGGGTGTCGACCGCCATTGTGTGTTCGCCGAAGGCCATGTTGAGCACGACATTCGCGGTCTTGCGGCCGGCACCGGGCAACGATTCGATTTCGGCGCGGGTGCGCGGCACCTGGCTGCCGAACTCGGCGATCAGCTTCTCGGAAAGCGCGATGACGTTCTTGGCCTTGTTGCGATAGAGCCCGATGGTCTTGATGTACTCGCGCACTTTTTCTTCGCCGAGCTCAAGCATCTTCTCCGGCGTGTCGGCGATCTCAAACAACGGCCGCGTCGCCTTGTTGACGCCGGCATCGGTTGCCTGCGCCGAGAGCACCACCGCAACCAGCAGCGTGTAGGGGTTGAGATGCTCGAGCTCGCCCCTCGGCTCGGGATTAGCTTTGCGGAACCGATCGAAGACGTCGTAGACCTCCGCCGCCGTCCATGGCTTTGGCTTTGCGATCGTCTTTGCAATCTTCTTGGCGGCCTGCTTGGCAGGCTTTTTGGCCGCCTTCTCTGCCGCGCGTTTGGGCAGCGACTTTGCCGCTTTCGCGGCTTTCTTCTTCGGCGCGGGCTGAACGCTTGACGCGCTGGCGCGTTGAGGGCGGATGATTTTGGCCATGAACGGGATATACTGATACGTCATGACCGCAGGCAACGACTTTGATCGGAGCGACGACCTCAGGGCCAATGACCTCGAGGTGAATGCGCCTGAGGCGGAGCCGAAGCTGTTCTCGGCGCTGCTGACGCCGCACCGCTCGCTGAACCGCACGGGCTTTATCGTGCTGATGTCGTTCGTCACCGTGATCAGCTTCATCGCCGGCGTGGTGTTCTGGTGGCTGGGCGCCTGGCCGATCTTCGGCTTCTTCGGCCTCGACGTGCTGGTGATCTACTGGGCGTTCAAGGTCAATTTCCGCACCGCCAAGGCGAGCGAGGAGATCACCGTGACGCCGTCGGAACTGCGGGTGCGCCGGATCAGTCACCGCGGCCATGTGGCCGAATGGGTGCTCAATCCGCTCTGGGTGCGGTTCGAGCAGATCTCGCATGAGGAGTTCGGCATCGAGCGGCTTTATCTGGTGTCCCGCGGCCGCCGGGTCAGCGTCGGGAGCTTCCTCAGCCCGGACGAAAAGGCCAGCCTCTCCAAGGCTTTGACGGCGGCGCTGAATACCGCGAAACGCGGCCCGACCTACAACCCCGTCGCCTAATCGTGCTTGTCAGAAATCGGGTGGTTTGGACGCGCCATGGCTCCTAAATTAGACACCATGATGACACTCGCCATACATGACCAGCGCCTGGCCAAGCCGGGCCTCCAGAGCGCCGCGCTGCGCGACTATGATTCGGTGCGGCGCGCAATCGCGTTCATCTCGGAACACTGGCGCACCCAGCCGACCATCGAGGCGATGGCCGATGCCGCCGCGGTCACGCCGGATGAACTGCACCATCTGTTCCGCCGCTGGGCCGGGCTGACGCCGAAGGCCTTCATGCAGGCGCTGACGCTCGATCATGCCAAGAACCTGCTGCGCGATTCCGCCAGCGTGCTCGACGCGGCACTCGACTCCGGTCTTTCAGGACCGGGACGACTGCACGATCTGTTCGTTACGCATGAGGCGATGTCGCCAGGCGAATGGAAGACCGGTGGCGGCGGCATGACGCTGCGCTACGGCTTCCATCCCTCGCCGTTCGGCACCGCAATCGTGATCGCGACCGACCGCGGGCTCGCGGGGCTTGCCTTTGCCGACCCCGGCGATGAGCAGACCGCATTCGCCGATATGAAGCGGCGCTGGCCGAATGCGACCTATGTCGAGGACACCGACGGCACCACTGCGTTGGCGCAGCGCGTGTTCGATACAAGCTTGTGGCGGGCTGACCAGCCGCTGCGCGTCGTCTTGATCGGCACCGACTTCGAGGTGCGCGTGTGGGAAACGCTGCTCAAGATCCCGATGGGCCGTGCGGTCAGCTATTCCGACATCGCCTGCAACATCAGCAACCCGAAGGCCTCGCGCGCCGTCGGCGCCGCGGTCGGCCGCAATCCGGTGTCGTTCGTGGTGCCCTGCCATCGCGCCCTCGGCAAGAGCGGCGCGCTGACCGGCTATCACTGGGGCATCACCCGCAAGCAGGCGATGCTGGGCTGGGAAGCCGGGCAGGTGGGATTGCACTGATCGCTGCGAGGTAGGCCGCTGCGTCTCTCACCGTCACCAGTCTCTCACCGTCACCCTGAGGAGCGCGAAGCGCGTCTCGAAGGGTCGACGGCCCGACTGGTGGCCGTGCATCCTTCGAGACGCGCTTCGCGCTCCTCAGGATGACGGATCACACATCGCTTACCCCGCGAGATCGACCTTGGACGCGACGGTGGAATCGGCATTGAGCCGATAGACCACCGGCGCGCCGGTCGCGAGC
>NZ_VKHP01000377.1 GCF_010811875.1 Bradyrhizobium uaiense | reverse complement strand
GCCACACGGCGTGCTCTCTCAAACGAGCGACGAACGGCGCACAAGCAATGTTGCGATAGCAAGGCGCATATCGATCATCTCGCCCGGAGCCACCCCTCTCCCCACCCTCCCCCGCAAGGGGGGAGGGTGCCTGACTGGCGTGCTCACCGCACGTGAGCGGGTCGCGACACTCGGGCGCTGCGTAGACAATCCTTACGCCGCCAGATGGCACTGCCCCATCTCGAGCCCGTGCCGGCGCCCGCGGGCGATGCCCTCGGCGATCGCCTTCACGACGATCTCGGCGTCGTCAGGGGAAAGATGGTCGAGCGGCTGCCAGGCGCGCATGATGTCCCGCGCGCGGTCGAGGTCGCCATAGATTGCAAGGAGAGGAAGCGACTTGATCGGCATGAGCGTGGCTCCCAACCGCAACTGCGCGAGCCTATCTCAGCCGGACGGGCCGAGCCATGCATTCGGCAGCCGCGATTGCATGCCGTGCCGGTCGCCGATGCATGGCGAGGGCGTCCCGCCCCCGCCATCACACGCTTCCGCTACTGGGCGCCGGAGCCGCCCTGCACGATCTTCTCGTTCAGCTTCTGATCGACGGTCTCGACCGTGCGGTCGATCTCGGCGCTCGGCGTGCCGAGCTGGTGCGAGATCAGCTTCACCAGCAGGTCGACGCGCTCGATGAACGGCGCGCCGGCGGCGACCGCGCGGGCCGCCGATGACGGCTTGAGCAGGCTTTCCGCCGCCTTGGCATACTTCGCGAACGGCACCTGGTCCGCGGGATCGGCGCCGAGCTTGCGCGCGATGCCGTCGACGTGGTCATAGATCGCCTGCGACCGCGTCAGATCGCCGTGCACGGCCTCGCGGATCGATTGCGGCTCTGTCGGCGTGATGCAGCGATAATTGCCGGTCAGCAGCATCGACCACTTCGCCAACGGCACGAACAGCGAGTCGAAAACCTTCAGCTTCACCGGCACGTCCTGGCCGTCGAGCGTCACCGCATCGATATCGGCCTCGAGCTCGCGCAGCACCTTGTTGTGCTTGTCGTCGGCGAACGCGGAAGCCTTGAAGTTGGTCGGCAGGCCGACATGCAGCACGTTGGCCTTCTCCTCCGGCGGACGGAACGCCTGCGGATCCGGCGAGCACAGCGTGACGAGGCCCGGCTCGAAGCGTTCCCACACCTGCGCGTTGGTGTAGGCCTCCTCGAGGTCCATGCCGGCCAGCGCGGGGATCCGCTTCAGATAAGGCAGCGGCGGCATGTTCATGATCGACAGGCACGGCAGCTTCGTCGCCGCGATCTTGATCATCAGCACGCGAACCGTGTGGTTGGTGTATTGCGGCTCCTGCATCGCAAGGCCGACCATGTCATAGCGCGACAGATCGACATCGGCAGGCGTGACGGCGTCGAGCTTGCCCGGCAGGTCGCGCGAGAAGATCGAGCGATGCTCCTTCTCGTCACGCAGCTTGATCCGCACCTCGGTGCCTTCGCGGTTGATCAGATCAGCGGTGTTCTTCCGGCACACCAGGGACACGTTGTGCCCCGCCATCAGAAGCTTGGTCCCCAGCAGGGAGCCGTAGGAAGCTCCGAGGATCAGAATGTTGCGCGCCATGCTCTCTTAAGCCCTTCTCTTCAAAATCCTGCCCTGAGGGTGATGCCGGCTGATGCCCGGTCGATATTGGCCGTCCAGCGTGTCCCCGGTCCGGCGTCCGCCAAATCACCCCTCGGACAACACGATCCATCTGGTGTATGGTATGCCACGGTCTATCGCAGATCGACAAGCCGCTGCCAAGGGGATTATCTCGCGTGCGGATTTTCGTTCCGCGATCAGGAAGGGCATTCGAGCTTGCAAGTCGCCGCCGACCCGACGGATCGGGCTGAAGAAATCCTTGTCTCGGCTTCCCGGCTGTTTGCGCGCCACTCCTATGCGAACGTGACGATGGAGCAGGTCGCCGCGTCGGTTCGGGCCGTGCCGGGCGCGCTCTATCACTATTTCCGCGACAAGGAAGATCTGATCTTCCACTGCTATCTGCGGGGACTAGCGATCTATCGGCACGAAATGGAAACGGCGGCCGAGCCCGGTATCGACGGGCTCGAGATCGTCAGGCGCTTCGTGCGCGGCCGGCTGCGGCCTGAAGGCCAGCGCATGATCCTGTTCACCGACATCGATGCGCTGGCCGCGCCCTACAGCAGCGAAGTCCATGCCAGGCGCTGGCAGAATGCCGCGCTGCTGGCGGACATTCTGGATCGGGGCGTGGCTGATGGTTCGATCGCCTGCGACGAACCGCTACTCACGGCCGTGGCGCTGATCTCGATCCTGGACTGGGTTCCATTCTGGCTGTCCGAACGCGACTACTACACGCGCCAACAGGCGATCGATGCGATCGACGACATCATCACGCACGGCGTCTACCGGCGCGAGATCGCGATACCTGAGATGCCCGAGCCGCTCAGCCTTGCCCCGTTCCTCCAGTCGCGCGCAGCGCTGAACAAGCGGGCCGCGAAGTTCGACAGGATGCTGTCGATTGCCTCCGACAGCTTCAACCGAAGGGGCGCTTCAGGCACATCGCTCGAGAGCATCGCCGTGGATGCGGGCATGACCCGCGCCGGCATCTACTATCATTTCAGCGAAAAGGAGAGCCTGTTGCTGGCCTGCTTGCGACGGGGGCTCGCCGGCGAGGTCAGCATTCGCGAACATCTGCAAGAGCACAGCCTCGGTGCATTCGATCACATCGTGCAGCGAATCCGCTTGCTGCTGATGCTGCACGACACGCCCTGCGGGCCGAAGACGACCTACCACAACATCAACTATCTCAATGACGTTGACCGGAAGGCCTATGTCGGAGACGTGCTGGCGACGATCCGGCAGGACCAGAACAGCTATCAGCGCTGGATCGACGAGGGCCGCTTCCGCCGCATCGACACGTATTTCGCAGAGCGTATCTTGACCGGAATGGGCCATTGGTATCCGATCTGGTTCAAGACCCGATGTGACTGGTCACCAGCAGAAATCGCCGATCATTTCGCGCGGCTGTTCCTCGTGGGCCTCAAGCCGCGCAGACATCCGGCCTGAACCGCAACGATAGCGATCCCAGTTGCTCCTTCCCCCTGACAGGGGGAAGGTCGGGATGGGGGTCAGCCGCAGACGATGCTGTCTGCGGAGAGAGCCGATCCCCACCCGCTTCGCTCTGACGCGCGAAGCGACCTCCCCTTTTCAAGGGGAGGTTGGAGCCGAGTAACAGACCACGCCAATTCCGACCGAGGCGAACGAAGGGCCTCATCCAAAAGTTTACCCGTAATTCAAAACCACGTTCGATTTCGATGGCATATAACCTATAACATTATAATACCTTCCGCTAAAACTTGACGCGGTATTCAAAGCCAAAGTTGCGAAGGCTCGGCAATTGGGGTTATGAGACGGCCTCGATCGCTGAAGATCAAGAAACACAAGCAAGGGAGAACGCAGGATGCATAAGCTGATCGTTGCCGCCGCGGCAGCGCTGACGGTGTTGGGAGGCGCGGCGTCCGCGCAGGAATCCATCAAGATCGGCTATATCGATCCGCTCTCCGGCGGCGGCGCCAGCGTTGGCGAAGGCGGCCTGAAGACGTTTCAGTATCTCGCCGACGAGTTGAACGCCAAGGGCGGCATCCTCGGCCACAAGGTCGAGATCGTTCCGCTCGACAACAAGACCAATCCGCAGGAAAGCCTGGTGCAGGCGCAGAAGGCGGTCGACGCCGGCGTCCGCTACATCACCCAGGGCAACGGCTCGTCGGTCGGTGCTGCGCTGGAAGACTTCGTCACCAAGAACAATTCGCGCAACCCCGGCAAGGAAGTGCTCTACTTCAACTACGCCGCGGTCGATCCGAGCATGACCAACGAGAAGTGCAGCTACTGGCACTTCCGCTGGGATGCGAACTCGGACATCAAGATGGAAGCGCTGACCAATTACATGAAGGGCCAGCCGACCATCAAGAAGGTCTACCTGATCAACATGGACTATTCGTTCGGCCAGTCGGTGCGCGTGGCTGCGCGCAAGATGCTGGGCGAAAAGCGGCCGGATATCCAGGTCGTCGGCGACGAATTGCACCCGATGCTCAAGGTCACCGACTTCTCGCCCTACATCGCCAAGATCAAGGCGTCGGGCGCCGACACCGTCGTGACCGGCAACTGGGGCCAGGACTTCGCGCTGCTCTTGAAGGCGGCGGCCGACGCCGGGCTCAAGGTCAACTGGTACACCTATTATGCCGGCGGCGCCGGCGGACCGACCGCGATCAAGCAGACCGGCCTCGAGAACCAGGTGTTCCAGATCAGCGAAGGCGTCCCGAACTCCGGCAACAAGGCGGCGATGGATTTCGAAAAGGACTTCCGCGCCAAGACCGGCATTTCCGTGTGGTATCCGCGCGCGGTCAACGAGATGCGGATGTTCAAGGCGGCCGCCGAGAAGGCCAACTCGATCGATCCGGTGAAGGTCGCGGCCGCGCTCGAAGGCATGAAGTTCGAAGTGTTCGACGGCGGCGAGGGCTTCATCCGCAAGGACGACCACCAGTTCTTCCAGCCGATCTACATCTCCTCGTTCGGCTCGCTGGCCGACAAGGCCAAGGAGCCGTTCGACGAGGAAAACACCGGCTGGGGCTGGCACATCGTCTCCAAGATCGACACCGAGCAGACGATGCTTCCGACCACCTGCAACATGAAGCGGCCCTGATCGGCCGCTCCCTCCTCCGTCATTCCGGGGCGATGCGAAGCATCGAACCCGGAATGACGTGATGCTCCTTTCCTTCGACAGGTCTTTGATCACGTGAACCGTTCCCAGTCTCACACGGGTGCGCCATGGCTGAATTGATCGTCATCTCGACGCTCAACGGCGTCTTGTACGGCATGCTCTTGTTCCTGCTGTCCAGCGGGCTCACCGTCATCTTCAGCATGATGGGCGTGCTCAACTTCGCGCATGCCAGCTTCTACATGCTCGGCGCGTTCTTCGGTTATCAGCTCACGCGCTGGATCGGATTCTGGCCGGCCCTAGTGCTGGCGCCGCTTCTGGTCGGCGCGGTCGGCATGGCGGTCGAGCGCTACGGCCTGCGCAACACCCACAAGCACGGCCATGTCGCCGAGCTGCTGCTGACGTTCGGTTTGGCTTTCGCGATCGAAGAGATCGTCTCGATGATCTGGGGCAAGAGCCCGGTCGATTATCGCGTCCCGGCGGTGCTCGACTTCCCCGCCTTCACCGTGTTCTCCACCAATTACCCTGCCTACAAGATCTTCATGCTGGTCGTGTCGGTCGTGATCTTCATCGCGCTGCTGGTCACGCTGAAGCGGACGCGGGTCGGCCTCATCGTGCAGGCGGCGCTGACCCATCCGAGCATGGTCGGCCATCTCGGCCACAATGTCGGCCGCGTGTTCATGCTGGTGTTCGGCGTCGGCAGCGCACTTGCCGGTCTCGCCGGCGTCATCGCCGGCCCCTCGCTGGTGACGCAGTCCGATATGGCCGCGTTCCTCGGCCCGATCCTGTTCGTCGTCATCGTGTTCGGCGGCCTTGGCTCCCTGCCCGGCGCCTTCATTGCTTCGCTGCTGATCGGGCTGATCCAGACTTTTGCAGTCGCGCTCAATGGTTCGCTGGCCAGCGTGTTCGGTCCGCTCGATCCGAGCCTCGGCGCCTCGCCGCTCACTGACATCTGGAACGTCACGATCGCCCAGATCGCGCCGATCCTGCCCTATCTGCTGCTGGTGCTGGTCCTGATCTTCCGCCCGATGGGCCTGTTGGGGACGCGCGAGTCATGACCAACGCCCCGACGCCCTCCATCGCCGCGGCCAAGCAGGAGCCCGGCAGCGCCCTGAGCTTCTATGGCGTCTGGCTGCTCGCCGCGGTCGCGCTCGTGGTGCTGCCGATGGTCTTCTCCTCCGGCGGCTCGCTGACCTCGTTCAGCCTGATCGGCATCGCGATCATCTTCGCACTGTCCTACAACATTCTGCTCGGCCAGACCGGGCTGCTGTCGTTCGGCCACGCCGTGCAATACGGCCTCGGCGGCTTCCTCGCCGTGCACGTCATGAACGCGGTCGCCAGCCACAACTGGCCGATTCCGCTGCCGGCGATTCCGCTGGTCGGCGGCATCGGTGGCGCCGCCTTCGCGATCGTGGCGTGCGCGTTTCCTATGCACTCCCCACACTGCCGACCCTCGACACCCTAGAGGTCCTGGTGGTCGCCGT